>JAYVOQ010000045.1:0-28793 GCA_043757845.1 Hyphomicrobiales bacterium
AGACCCGCAAAACACAACGTCAATATCGCTTGCAAAACGCAAACCAGCGTCCATCACACAATCGCACGTCAAAACAACAATTGATCAGAGGTTCCCAAGTGATGTTGGCGGAAAAAATGAAACGCTTTAGGTCAAAACTTACTTCGCTTGCAGTTGCTGCAATAGTCTACGCTTTTCATCTTTCATGATCGAAAGCCCATAATTCACGGCCGCATCCAGCGAGGCCTTGGCCCGCGCGGCATCAAGGCTTCGTTGCTGAGTAAACACTTTGATCATGCGTTGTTGCAAGCGCAACTCCATGCGCTGGGCTTGGAAGGCATCAAACTTATCTTTATCGGCTTGCGCTTGAACGGCAGCATCAGCTTCTGCTTTCTTTTGCTCTTGCGCGATGCGGTCAAGCTCCGCCATGTCTTTGTTGATCAGTGCTGTGCCCAATTTGGAAGCCAGCGCAGCCGCATCCACACGCATGTGCATATTACCGGGCGCACCTTCATAGATCACCCGCATCTCGGGCAAATCCGGCTGTAACTTTGAAGAAAGTGTAATGGCTGTTGACATCATTGCATTGGTCAAATCACCAGAAGGCTGAAGCGAAAGCGTAAGTTGCTCCGTCTCAATGCTCACTGGCTTGAAGGCTATAGACCCATCTTTCGCGTCAAACGCAAATTTCATCGGCTGGGTTGCGATGCCGAGGCCCGACGTTAGATCAGCGAAGGCTTTCTGAATTTCATCGCTGCTCTTGGCCTCTTTAATCGCAGCGAAAAATGGTTCAGGCGCTAACCCCAGCAGTTGCCCCGCACCAATATCAAGCGTGCCTGCACCCGATATGGTGTTCAACAATGCTAAGGGCGAGCGCCCTTCACCTGCCAAAGTGCTGTCAAGAATTGCTCCACCACGCGGGCCAAATTCTTTCCCACCACCGGCAAAAATTTGTTCAAGTGGCAGTGGATAATGAATGAAACCAGCCAAGGCGTAGCCATTGCCTTTCTGTTTCAAGCTGGCATCGAGTTTTAACTGCGTGCCGCTGGGATATCGTCCAATCACACTTAATCCGCGGCCCTTGCTATCCGATGAAAGACCAATCACAGGCTCGCTGACCGATTGACCAAAAAAATCCGATAGTGACTTGGGCCGCAACCAGATTTCGCCAGAAAGGCCAAAGGGCCATCCACCCTCAAAACTGCCGTTGGGGAATGAACCAGCCCCTATCCACGGTGAAGCGGCGGCAGCCACGGCATCAATCAGCCGCAGATCTCCGCCTGAAACATCGAGGTTCAAAGCCCCATCGGGTAAAAGCGTCCCGGCACCTTTGACACTTTGAGCGCCAATTTGCACAGCTACGTTTTTCAAGATCAAACTTTCGGCTGTGGGCACGGTATCCACCTTTAACGCCAGGGTACCGTTGCCTGCCGTTGCCAATGGAAAGCCAAATGCTGCAAGTATGGCGTCGCTGTGTTCGGCGTTCAGCGCGAAAGTGCCATCAAAACCAAGCTTAGCGAATTGTGGGCGAAAGGTTCCAGCAAAGCCAGCCGTGGCCCCAAGGCCTTGAACATCAATTGCTGTGCGGTAGCCCTGCGCTTCATTGCCCGATACAGTCAGTGCCAACTGTCCCTCGCCACTCGCCACACCCTTTGAATCAATGCCGATCAACCGTAAAATGTCATTTGCATCAGCCGATGAAATGGTTCCAGAAAATCCGCCCACAACCCCCTGTGCAACATTGAAATCTTGCACGGTGCCAGAACTCACCACCTTGTAAGGCCCGCTTGTGCCAGTGACGCTATAATTGACCAACGGTTCGTTTGCGCCGGGCTTGATGTTCAAATCAGCCCTGATATCGGTTTGGGCCAATGCTTGCGCCCATTTTGGCTCTGGCCCTTGCGGCAATAATCCAAGCAATCGCATCAGTCCTTGCGGCCTTGCAGCACCCATGGCAAATTTGATATCGCCCGACGGCCCTTCCGGTGCCATCAAAACCAAACCATTGCCTTTCACTTCCGCGCCTTCTACCGAACCGATATCAAAACTTTTTACTTCAAAGCCAGAAGCGTTAGAGTTGATATTCACACTGACCTTCTGGGCTTCAACGCCATTGATGGTGAGCCCGCCAAATTCCAATATCAGACTTTTCTCCAAGCCATTGCCGCTGGGCAGAAGTGACAGCAGCTGTTGTTGCGTTGTGAAAGCTGAAAGACCGCCAGACACATAAGAAGCAAGATCAAACTTATCCGCTAATAGTTGCAAATGAACCGCCGGAATCAAACCTTGCGTCACCGCAACTTCGGCCTTGCCTAAAAGGCCGTCCAACTCATACTGCAAGTTTTGAAAACCAAAGCGCTTCCCGCCCCAAGTCACATCACTTTGTGCTTTCAAGCGACCGCGTGCGCCGGTCCACAATCGGTCAACACCGTCTTTTCCTTCAGGCCACAACCACTTGGTAAAGCTGCGCGCGTCACTTGTTTCGAAGCTCAGTGATCCGCCAAGCTCTGCGGCACCTTGGCCGGGAAATATCAATCCACTGAACTTCATGCGCGAACGGCCCGGCAAATCTGAGGTGAGATCTTGAATGCGAATGGCACCTGCAGCAGCAGAAGCTTTAAGTTGGACATTTTCTAAATTTTGTCCAGAAGCAGTAAGCGCATTCACATCCAGTGTGGTGTTCAGATCAAGATTATCAGGGAATGTGGCAATCAACTTATTGGCCAATCCCAACAACCCGCCAGCTTGCCACAGGTGCATGGTTTGCGCGCCGGCCAGCGTGTCCATATCAATGTGTGGAGATGTTAAATGAATGTCCAGCTTGGTGGTTCTTGATAGATCGAGTGTGGCATCACCCTCGATCAACGTGCCCGTGTCTTTCGGATCAGCTGCTGCAATGTGAATGGCAGATAGCTTGGCTTTATCACCATCAATTTGAACCTTGGCTTGATACAGAAACGGCTTCAGCGATGTGCCCAAACTGCTGCGTCCATCTGTGGTTTCGACAGGTTGAAGTGATATGCTACCGGAATAAGAACCACCCTCTCCTTGCCCTTCAAAACTGAAGGCTGGAAGCGCGCCGTCTTGTGGTGAAAGCCTAACGGCAAATTGCAGCGGCTGTCCCTTCTTTGCGGCCAAGGTTGAAAACGAAATATCCAAAGGCACATCACCCGCAAAACCCGTGCCCTTCATGCGCCAAGGCCCATCGATGGCGGCGGCAGAAAACACACCGTTGATTTTGGATAAGCTACGTGAAAACCCATGGCGTTCATCGCGCCATTGCAATGTGCCATCATTAACGTGGATTTCGTCCAGCTGCACGTTGCTCAGCAAGCCCGTTTCAATCAACATTTTTTCAGGTGTGAGGTGCCAGTTACCATCACCTTTGGTATTTAAGGCCAAGTTTAAAATCGGCTTTTCAATATCAATCCGCTCCACACGGATTTGCCCAGATACAAGACTGGCCAAAGCCAGATGCACCGTCACTTTGGACACCTGCAACATAGGGATCGATTTAAATCCTTGAGGGTTGGCCACGCTTACGTCACTGGCCTCAAGCCTTGGCCACGGGAATAAGCGCACTGCAATCGGCCCATTAATCGCGACGGCGCGGCCGGATAAGTTACGGCCATAAGCCTCTAACTTGTCGCGGTATCCATTCCAATCAATGAGAAATGGTGCGGCCAAAGCACCAGCCACCAGCAACACAATCAAGGCGCCGATATAGAGGATGGGTGATTTCCAAACGCTCATCGCTGGCAACTCAAAGCAAGTTCACGGCCCAGCATTTTTGCCAGGGTTCATAATGTTGAAGGGGTCCAGTGATTGTTTGATCTGCCGCATCACATCAACGCCTTCGCCATGCTCGCGGCGCAAATAGTCACGCTTGCCAGAGCCGATGCCGTGTTCACCTGTGCAAGTGCCGCCTGCTGCAAGTGCACGATCAATCATCCGGCCGTAAACCGCTTTCACCCGTTTAACTTCATCAGGGCTGGAACGATCACAAAACAGCACGACATGGAAATTACCGTCACCCACATGGCCGATGATCGGGCCGTAAATATCATTGGCCGCCAAATCCTTCTGCGTTTCAACAACACATTCGGCCAGCTTTGAAATCGGCACGCAGACATCCGTGGCTATGGCCTCCTCCTTGCCGGGCTTCATCGCCTTGGTGGCCCAGAATGCATCATGGCGCGCTTGCCAGAGTTTTAATCGATCTTCTTCTTGCGTGGCCCAATTGAAAGTGCTGCCGCCATTGCCAGCTGCAATCTCGCCAAATCGCCCCGCTTGCTCAGCAACACTCGCAAGTGTGCCGTGAAATTCCACAAACAGCGTTGGAGCTTCAGCCATAGATAGTTTTGAATATGCGTTGATGGCTTTGATATGTTCGGCGTCAACGAGTTCGATGCGCGCAATGGGAATGCCCATTTGAATAGTCTCGATCGCCGTGCGGCAACAGGCTTCGATGGAGGGAAATACGCAAACGCCAGCAGAAGCTGCTTCGGGAATGCCATGCAGTTTAAGCTGCACCTCAGTGATCACCCCCAATGTGCCTTCAGCACCCACAAACAACCGCGTAAGATCATAGCCTGCTGAAGATTTTCGCGCCCTTGTGCCAGTTTTGATCACGCGCCCATCGGCCAAAACAACTGTAAGCCCCATAACATTTTCGCGCATCGTGCCGTAACGCACCGCATTGGTACCAGAAGCACGGGTGGAAGCCATACCGCCAATGGTGGCATCAGCGCCGGGGTCTATCGGAAACATCAGGCCTTGGTCACGCAGATGGGTGTTGAGAGCTTTGCGGGTGACACCCGCTTCAACGCGGCAATCCTGATCCTCGGCATTCACTTCGATAATGCGATTCATTCCGCTGAGGTCAAGGCATAAGCCGCCCCTAGGCGCGGTGAAATGCCCTTCCAGCGAAGTGCCTGCACCATAAGGAATGACGGGCACTTTTTCGCTAGCGCAGATTTTCACCAGCTTTTGAACTTCATCGGTGGAGTGCACAAAAGCCACTGCATCTGGCGCTGCACCCTCATTCCATGTCAGGTCTTTGCCATGTTGCTCACGCACTGTAAGCGCTGTGGAAAGCCTGTCACCCAACGGCATCCGCGCGGCGGCAATGGCGCGCTCTATATTGGCTTTGGGGGATAGTGTATCCATGGATCAAGAGAAACTATCACAGGCGAAAAGATTTACCATGACAAATGCCAAACCATACATCGGCAAATTGCTGAATGTTGAAAGCCAATGGACGGATTACAACGGCCACCTCAACATGGCCTATTACGCCGTGCTGTTTGACCGTGCGGCCGATGAGATGTTTTCCAGCTTGGGCTTGGGGCCAAGCTATGTGAAGGAAACCAACAACAGCTTCTTCACGCTGGAAACACACACATCTTACGCCAATGAGTTGAAAGCCGGCGAGCAAGTGCGCATCGAACAACAAATCATCGGCAGCGATGCCAAGCGTGTGCATTATGTGCAACAAATGTTTCGCGGTGATTCATCTTATCTCGCCTGTGTGTTAGAGGTGATGGTCAGTCACGTTGATCTTACAACGCACCGCACCTCGCCCTTCCCCGATGACGTGCGCACCCGCATTGAGGCTTTGGCTGCACTGCACAAAGCCCTGCGCCTTCCCCCGCAAGTCGGTCGCAAAATCGCATTGCCTCAAACGAAAGTGTGATTGCCGCGCAATCGTCACATTCCTGCAAAACTATAGGCGCAGTTTGCCTTCATCACGAATGATAAGAAGAATCGTGATGAAACGGGAGACGCAACATGCTCAACAATGGATTTACGCATTTCGCCGAAGCCTTGGTGTTCGTCCACGGCAACCAAGCCCCATGCGAAGCCGCCCGCCACGCCCTGCTATGTGAGAAACAAGGCGACACCGAAACCGCTGCCTATTGGCGCAAGCTGCAAACGCAGCTGAGTGTGGAATTGGAAAAACTAGAACTGCCGCACTGTGCGTGAGAGAGTATTTTCCACGATCCCACAGCCGTCATGCCGTGCAAACTCGCGATTGCTTGGCAATCGCTGGCGCGGACACGGAACCCAGCTTTCCACCCACGCATCAACCGCCCAAAGCGGGATTCCGGCTCGTGCGAAAACCCTTCATTGCTGCGCAACGAAGGGCGATGCAAAAGCATCGTCGCGTGGCCGGAATGACGGGTGGGGGAATAGCGATGGATGGCTAAATGTGTTGTCCCCAAAATACGTCGAAATATCAACTGACGGGTAGTTCATTGCCTTCGCATTCTTACTGCTAACTCGACCAATTTTTGTCATTTTTGTAAATCGATTGAGACAGCACCAACCATTCACTTTCAAACATTTTGAACTCTTGGGTTGGCTCATCATCACGCCCGTTACAGTGCGTATCCAACAAACGAATTGTGTCGATAATCATTTTTTCGATCGTATTCACCACTCGCAACCCGCAACTGACATAGGAATACTGGCCCTGCATTCCCCTCATGTGGAAGGCCGCAGACAATTCAAAATCTAATAGGGTCTCAAATAGTTTATCGAATTTCTGGGTGCCATTTTCACGGCCAAATTGAAATCGGGGATACGATTCAGCAACTCTCGAAAATATATTTCTTAAGCTCTGCGACAACACTGAAATTGCACGAGAAGGGTTAAGAACCGCAGGCAATTCTAAAAATACTTTTGAAGCCTCAACCGCCGCTTTCCATTCGCTAATGAAGTATCGCAGATTCAAAGCTTCAAATTTTAGATTGTCATTGATCCCCAAATAAATTGGTTCAAAGCTGGGCTCTTCAATTAGAATTTCCTTCGGTGAAGGAAGAGCTTCGTGGAGTTGAGCTACGTGAATGATCCATGCGGCCTTCATGCGACGAATGTAATCGGGAGTTAGATTACGTCCTAGTCCACCAGTACGTTCGGCCTCGCTGTGACATAGTAAGCAAAGCAAAACTAAATTGGACTCTACGTCGTTCGAGCGATCACCGTCTAAGTGGTGAATATGATAATCGCGACCTGGGGTTCGACAACAGCAACACGTTCGGTCGGACTCTAACTCAATTCGCACTACCAAGTCCTTGGGCAACGCCTTCCTGGTGATCTTCCGACTACCTTTCGCAATTTTTGTTTTTTGTATCAAATTCGGACCTCGCTCAGTATTGACAACTTGAATCGCTTCGTGCTGGGGGTTCGTTTTGGTCAACTAAGGCATCTATATGACCCCTCCCTCAAGCCTTCGTAATACCTATATAAGCTATAAGAGATTCGAACCCCAGCACTGTACCCATGCCCATAGACCTTTCAGACTTTGATGACGCCCCTCCCCCACCCAAACCCACTGGTTTGGCGGCGCGGGCTATGGCGCAGGCGGTTCCGCCTTATTTAGACGGCTTGAACCCGGAGCAAAAAGAAGCCGTGCTGACCACCGAAGGGCCTTTGCTGGTTCTGGCTGGTGCTGGCACGGGCAAGACCCGCGTGTTGACCACACGCCTTGCCCATGTGCTTTCGCAGCGCAAGGCTTGGCCTTCACAGATTCTGTGCGTGACCTTCACCAACAAGGCGGCGCGTGAGATGAAAGAGCGCATCGGCCATTTGATTGGCGGTGCCGTGGAAGGCATGGGCTGGTTGGGCACATTCCATTCCATAGGTGTGAAGCTTCTGCGCAACCATGCTGAGCTGGCGGGTTTGAAATCCGGCTTTTCCATTTTGGATGATGATGACCAACTGCGCCTGTTAAAGCAGCTTTTGAAAGCAGAAGGCATTGATGAAAAACGTTGGCCCGCCAGACAGCTGGCCAATCTTATTGACGGCTGGAAAAATCGTGGCCTTACGCCTGAGCTTGTGCCCGCTGGTGAGGCCCATAGTTTTGCCGGTGGCCACGCAGGAAAGCTTTATGGTGAATATCAAGCGCGGTTGAAAGTGGTGAACGCCTGTGACTTTGGTGACTTGCTGCTGGAACCTTTGCGCCTGTTTCAACACAATGCTGATGTGCTTCAGCAATATCAGCAGCGTTTCAAATATATGCTGGTGGATGAATATCAAGACACCAATACCGCGCAATATCTGTGGCTGAAACTTCTAGCCCAAGGCCATAAAAATATCTGCTGCGTGGGCGATGATGACCAATCGATTTATGGATGGCGCGGCGCTGAAGTTGAAAACATCTTGCGCTTCGAGAAGGATTTTCCGGGTGCCAAAATCATCCGACTGGAGCGTAACTATCGCTCAACACCGCAAATCCTGGGTGCGGCCTCGGGCTTGATTGCCAAAAATGAATCACGTCTTGGCAAGACGCTGCACACCGACAAGGAATCCGAAAGCCCAGTGGTCGTGCGCGGCCATTGGGACGGCGAAGAAGAGGCCCGTTGCATCAGCGATGATATCGAAAACCTGCAACGCAAAAAGATCGCACTGAACGACATGGCCATTCTGGTGCGTACCTCATTCCAAATGCGCGCCTTTGAAGATCGCTTTATTCGTGCCTCCATACCTTATCGTGTGATTGGCGGCCCGCGCTTTTATGAACGCGCCGAAATCCGCGATGCTTTGGCCTATCTGAAAATCGTGGCCTCGCCAGATAATGATTTGGCTTTTGAGCGCATTATCAACACGCCCAAGCGCGGCATTGGCGACAGTTCTGTAAAGAAAATGTTTGATATCGCCCGCGCCAAACGCATTCCACTTTACGTGGCAGCTGAAGCCATGAGTGTGGAAACCGATTTACCCGCCAAGGCCCGCACCTCTCTTCGCCAACTGTTTGAAAGCTTTGCAAGGTGGCGCAGCAAAGTGGATCACATTCCCCACACAGAGCTTGCAGAAATCGTGCTGGATGAATCAGGCTACACCGCCATGTGGCAAGCCGACAAAAGCCCAGAAGCTGAAGGCCGATTGGATAATTTGAAAGAGCTCATCCGCTCGATGAGCGAGTTTGAAAACTTGGGCGGCTTTCTTGAACATGTGGCTTTGGTGATGGACCGCGACCAAGGCAACGCCGAAGACCGCGTGAACATCATGACCATGCATTCCGCCAAGGGGCTGGAATTTGTGCAAGTGTTTCTGCCCGGATGGGAGGAAGGCCTATTCCCTTCGCAGCGCTCACTCGACGAAAAAGGTCGTAGCGGCTTGGAAGAAGAACGCCGATTGGCTTACGTCGGCATCACCCGCGCCAAGAAAAATCTTACCATTTCATTTGCGCAAAACCGCCAAGTGCATGGGTCATGGCAAAGTGCCCTGCCCTCGCGCTTCATTGACGAGTTGCCGGAAAAACACGTGGAAGTGGCAGCCATGTCAACAAGCTTCGGCGGGCATGGCTTAGGCACATTCGGCACTTCACGCTTCGATGATAGCAAGGCCTTTGGGCAAGGCAGTTATTCCACACCGGGCTGGCAACGTGCCCAGACCAACCGAACCAGCGGCACAACTGCACGCCACACGCCTAAATTTATCGAAGGCCACTTGGCCGTGGATGCCTCTGCCCCATCGATCTATGTGATAGGTGACCGCGTCTTCCACCAAAAATTCGGCTATGGCGCGGTAACCGAGATTGAAGGCAACAAGCTGACGGTGGATTTCGAAAAGGCGGGTGACAAGCGCGTAATCGATAGTTTTGTGGAACGCAGATAAAATCATCATCGTGACAACGAAAAAATTATTTTGAATCTCTTGCAAGCACTGTGGATATTGTTCTTAATCCGATAAGCAGGCCCACTTTCGGAAATTACCCCCGAAAAGCCTACTGCATTTTTTGCCCGGGCCAATGGCTATGGCTATGCCCGCTTTATTCTCGGACTTAATTTTGCATCTGATGTTGAAGCTGGCAAAGCGGCTGCGGCTGCCATTGCAGCAGTCTTATGGCGCAACGCTGACGTCTTTAAACATTTCGCAGCCGTGAAAGCCGAACTGCGCCCCGCCATGGGCCTGTGATCAGTAATTCCCAAATTTAATGCTTCACCGCAAGCCAAATCATCAATTTGCCACAAGTTTGAGGCAAGCATGATTCGCTATCTTTTTTGTCCTGAGTACGGCGTGAAATAATTACTTACGCGTTCCGATATTTGTGTGAATTCTCAAACGACGAAAGGAATTTAACGATGGAAAAAATCCAACAACCTGATTCTGCTCTGCAAAGCCGTGATGAACGTGTGGGGCAGTTGGCTTTCCAAATCTGGGAAGAAGAAGGCAGGCCCGATGGCAAGTCTGAAGACCATTGGTATTTGGCTTGCCTGATTGTTGATGGTGAGGCATCAGGAACAAGCTCTGAGGTTTTGCCAACCTGGCTGAACCGCAATGCCGAAGATGCTGCAACCCTAATCAAGACGACCAAGCCTGAAGTGGTTCAAGAGTTGAACCCAAAGCATAATCGACGCTCAGCAGCCTGATTAATTAGTGCCAAATAATATTGCGGAGATCGCTTGATCTCCGCACTTAAAATTACGCCGCTGCCGCTGTAAACTTCATAGCCACGCCGTTCATGCAATAGCGCAGACCGGTGGGTTTAGGGCCGTCGTCAAAAACATGGCCCAAATGCCCGCCGCAACGGTGGCAATGCGCTTCAGTGCGTGTCATGAAAAACGTATCATCAGACTTGGTTGTCACAGCATTTGGTAGGTGATCAAAAAAGCTGGGCCAGCCAGTGCCACTTTCGAATTTCGTGGCTGAGTCAAAAAGGCTCAAGTCACAGCCTGCGCAGTTAAACATGCCCTTGCGATGTTCGCTGACCAAGGCCGATGAATTAGGCCGCTCTGTGCCTTCGTGGCGCAACGTTGCATAGGCCTCTGGTGATAACAGGGCTTTCCATTCTGCATCGGTCTTGGTCACTTCAAAAACTTCGGCTGGTGCTGCGGCTTTGGCCAAGCCACCGCCAAGGCCCAGCGCGGCCAGCGATAATCCTAAAAATTTTGATCCTTCTCGACGGGTCATTAAATGAACTCCTTTTTCTATCTGCAATGTAGTGTTGCCTGAGGCGCAATGCCATTCAAACCCATTCAAACAATCGTGAGCGGTCGTGTTAACGATTAAACGCCCGCGCCACATGGCCCGAAACAGCATCCCCCGCCGTGGGCTTGAGCTTGTAAAAGGAAGGAATTGCCAGCAGCCCGCCAAGCGCCACCACTATAAATGCGGCGGCAAAGTCTTGCTGGCCCAGATCAACTGCGCCGCGCAGCCATTGTGACGCTTCCAACACCACGGCGGCCAAGGCCACACCCACAGCGAGCGAAAGCTGCTGGGCCACGGTGTATAGCCCATTAGCACGCGCAATCGCCGGATTGGGAATGTCGGAATAGGCAATTGTATTCAGTGAGGTGAATTGCAAAGACCGCGCAAACCCGCCCATCAACAAAATGAAATAAATCACCAACAGTGGCGTGGTGGCCGTGAAGGCAGCCATAGCAGCCATAAAGGCGCATGAGAGAAAGCCGTTCACAATCAATAACTGGCGAAAGCCAAAGCGTTTCAACATGCCCGCCGCCATGAATTTCATCAGCAAAGCCCCCAAAGCTGAAACACAAGTGATCAAGCCGGATTGCAAAGGCGTGGCGTGAAAGCAGATTTGCAACAAAAGCGGCAGGAGAAATGGAATAGCACCCGCCGCCACCCGGTAAAAAAACCCGGCACTGACCGAAACCCGCAAAGTGTGCACCGAAAGCAACCGCAAATCCAAGATCGGGTTCGCCGCCACGCGGGCATGGCGCACATAAGCCGTAATCAACACCAAACCCAACACGATCAATGCAATGGTTTGCGGCAGACCTAAAAGATCACGCCCCAGCACCGTCACACCAAAGACGGTGCAACTGAGGCCCAGACCAGAAAGGAAGAAGCCCTTCACATCTAGAGGCGGAACCTGAGTGGGCTGCCCTTCTGGCAAGTAAACTGTGGCCATGAACAACCCCAGTAAGCCAATGGGCAGATTCATCCAGAATATCCAATGCCATGTAAAATAAGTGGTGATGAAGCCGCCAATCGGTGGCCCCACCAGCGGCCCCACCAATGCAGGCACTGTGAGCCACGCCAAAGCGTTCACCAACTCTGCTTTGGGGATGGCCCGCAGTAAAATAATGCGCCCCACCGGCACCATCATGGCGCCACCCAAACCTTGAACACCACGCGCCGCCACCAACCAGAAGAGATTGGGTGCCGCGGCACAAGCCAGCGATGACATGGTAAACACTGCAATGGCCCAGCGGAACACATGCTTGGCGCCAAACCTGTCCGACACCCAAGCTGAGATGGGCAAAAACACGGTAAGACTGAGCAAGTAAGTGGTGAAGGCCAGTTTTAACGCTACAGGATCAGTGCCTAAATCCTTGGCCATGGCCGGAAGCGAAGTGGCAATCACCGTCGAATCCATATTTTCCATGAATAAAGCTGAAGCCACAACAAGCGGCAGAATACGACTGGAGGAAACCATGTGCGGCGGTGTAGCATAGTGCCATATTTTCGCCTCTGAAATTTACGCAATTTAGCTGACATTTAAACCGAAGACGGAAATGAAAGCTCCAAATGATTCAAAATAAAGAGATTTTGGTTGTTGGTGCCGGGCCAGTCGGATTGGCCGCTGCCATTGAAATCAAACGCCGTGGCGGAACCTCGCGCATTATCGACAGCAATAATGCGCCAAATCCCAACTCGCGCGCTCTGGCGATTAACCCGCGCACGCTGGATTTGCTCGGCCCTTCAGGTGCTGGCGAGAGGCTCATCGCAGCAGGCATCAAAATCCGAAAACTGGTGGTCAGGCGCAATGAGAAGATTATTGCACAGCTTGATCTTTCCATCATTCCGCACAAATATAACTTTCTTCTCGCGCTGGCGCAGCATGAAACTG
The DNA here is from genome assembly GCA_043757845.1 of Hyphomicrobiales bacterium. Taxonomy (GTDB): domain Bacteria; phylum Pseudomonadota; class Alphaproteobacteria; order Rhizobiales; family Aestuariivirgaceae; genus Aestuariivirga. The sequence continues at coordinate 12,803 of JAYVOQ010000045.1, forward strand.
AAACGATCCTTGCTGAAACGCTGGCTGAAATGGGCGTTCTTGTGGAACGCAATATCAGCTTAGTGGGGCTTGATATGGTTGCGCGGCCCAGTGCCACCCTGTCGAATGGTGAAACCTGCGTGCCGGATTTCATCATCGGCGCAGACGGCGCTCATTCCATTGTGCGCAAATCTATGGGTTTGAACTTCATTGGCGAAATCGATGAAGACCAATTCGGCCTTGCCGATGTGACATTAGAAAACTGGCCCTTCGATTTCCAAACCGTTGTGTTGACGGTGATGGATGATCACCTTGCACCCTTTTTGCCTTTGGCTGAAAATTTCGGCCGCATGATCACCACCAGAACGGATTGTCTGAATCATTTGCCGCGTGATGCGCAGGTAAAATCCGTGGCTTGGGAAAGTGATTTCAAGATTAGCTATCGCCAAGCCGAAAGCTACCAAAAGCAAAATGTCTTTATCGCAGGTGATGCCGCACATATTCATTCACCCGTGGGTGGGCGCGGCATGAACTTGGGCATTGAAGATGCTTGCTGGCTGGCATGGCTTATCGATGAGGGCCGTGAAAGCGAATATACCAGCTTGCGCCATCCAGTTGGCACCGAGGTTTTAAAATTCACGCATGCCTTCACCCGCTTTGCCAAGGCCCGCGGATTTTGGCAGGATATGGCTTTGCAAATCGGCCTGCCCATCCTCGCCAAGCTGCCTTTTGCCCAGCGCCGTCTGTTTCGCAAGTTATCGGCGCAAGACACTCCAGCTGCACCTTGGTTGTGATTTTAAGTTGAAATCTTTGCCAGCAGTCTTCTCACCTCACTAACTCCTTCACATAATGCCCTGATGAGTGGATGGAATATATTTTGATCGTGGCGTTGGATTGGTACACCGACCTTTGACGAACACCCTGCACTGAATTATATTGAGAGGCTGAGCCTATTCCGGTTCAGAGCCGCTTCCTGCGCCGGCGTTGCGCACCAGATCAAATCTCATGCTTAATGTTCTTTTCGGCTGGCTTGAACGCCGGGTGGATAGCTTCCCTGCTGTGACACCGCAAATGCCCCAAGCCAGCACCTGGGGCTTCATTCGTTTTTATGCGCGGCCGTTTCTGCCGCTCATCATTACAGGCCTTTGCCTTTCCGTGGTGATCGCCATCATCGAAGTGCGCGTTTTCGCATTTGTGGGGCGGCTGGTTGATATTCTCAATAAAACCGATCCAGCGATTTTTTGGGCCGACCACAAATGGGAGATTTTGTTTTATGGTGCGCTCAGCGTGGCCATTCAGCCAGCGCTCTCGGCTTTGGGTGATGCGGTTGAAAACCAAGGTCTGCGCGGCAACTTTGCCATGCGCATCCGCTGGTTGGCGCATCGTTATATTCTGCGCCAATCCATGGAGTTCTTTCATAATGAATTTGCCGGACGCATTTCCACCAAGGTGATGCAAGCAGCGCTTGGCGTGCGCGATGTGGTGATGAAACTGACCCAAGTGATTTCTTGGGTGTTGGTATTTTTCATTACCGCCATAGCGTCCTTCATCGCCAATGATTGGCGTCTTGCCATTCCCATGGTGGTGTGGCTGGTGCTTTATGGTTTCACCATGCGTTATTTTGTGCCGCAGATGGGCCGCTTGTCTGAAAAGCAAGCTGACATGCGCTCTCTGGTGACGGGGCGCGTTGTGGATACTTACACCAACATGCCCACAGTGAAACTTTTTGCCCACGCCAGCCGCGAAGATGACTATGCCAAAGAAGGCATGGGGTGGATGTTGCAATCAGTTTACAATTCCATGCGCGTGGCCACCAAAATGAACATCACTTTAAACACGCTGAACGGCGGTCTGCTTTCCGCCACAGCGGCCATGGCCATTTGGCTTTGGAGCCGTGGTGCGATCACCGTGGGGGCCATCGCCTTCTCGGTGGGATTGGTTTACCGCATGTTGGGCATGGCCCATTGGATGCTGTGGGAAATCGCTGGTCTGTTTGAAGATTTTGGTGTGGTGAAAGACGGCGTGGACGTGATCGCTCGTCAACATGCGGTGGTGGACATGCCGCAGGCAACGCCGTTGCAGGTGCCCAACGGCGGAATTGTATTTAATGATTTACATTTTAACTACGGGCAAGCCGTTGAGAATGGCCGCGAGGTGATTGCAGGCCTAAAGCTCAGTATTAAACCCGGCGAAAAAGTTGGCCTTGTTGGACGCTCTGGCGCTGGCAAATCAACCATCGCCAATTTGCTGCTGCGTTTCTATGACATCAGCGCTGGCTCCATCCATATTGACGGGCAAGATATTGCACAGGTGACACAAGAAAGTCTCCGCGCCGCCATTGGCGTGGTGACACAAGATACGTCCCTGCTCCACCGCTCGGTGCGCGATAACATCCGCTATGGCAAGCCGGATGCATCACAAGTTGAGATCGACGATGCGGCAGCCCAAGCCCACGCCTCAGAGTTTATTGCAAATCTTGTAGACCCAAACGGCAGGCGCGGCATGGAAGCCCACGTGGGCGAACGCGGCGTGAAACTTTCCGGCGGTCAACGCCAGCGCGTGGCCATCGCGCGCGTTTTGTTAAAAAATGCGCCTATCTTGATTTTAGACGAAGCAACATCAGCCTTGGACTCAGAAGTTGAGGCGGCCATTCAAGAAAATCTTAATCTGCTGATGCAAGGCAAAACCGTGATCGCCGTGGCGCACCGCTTGTCCACCATCGCCGCCATGGACAGGTTGGTGGTGATGGACAAAGGCCGGGTTGTGGAAGAAGGCACCCACGCGCAGCTGGTGAAAAAGCGCGGCGGCATCTATGCAAGCCTATGGGCCAGACAATCGGGTGGGTTCCTCATTCCCGAAGACATCAAAAAATTGGAAGCAGCAGAGTAGACTATTCGCAAAGCCTGTAACCGCCACGCCGCACTTCCAGATCAATATGGAAATGTTCTGCATGGGCTGCATTCGCCCCCGGCCCCAAAACGGTGGTGAATTCATTGCAGGCCGAAGCCCTTAGATCTCGCAAGAAGGCAAAACTTGGTGACTCCACGCTGAGCGCATCTTTCACTTGGATTCGTGACGCGTTAGCCAGTTTCATATATTCAATATCGACAGCGTCGCCGACGGCGTGCTCACTCATTCTGGCTGAAGAGTCACCATTGCGCCCGCGACAGTTAAAGCCAGGACCAGTTCCCATAGCCACGATAGCTGAACCCATGTTTTTTTGAACCAGCGGCTGCATCTGTTGCTCAACAAATTGCGATAGCTTTAACGCGAAGGCACACTTGAAGATGGGCTGATCCGGCAGTTTCACCACGCCCGCTTTGGTGACAAAGCTATTAAGGCGAACTGGCGTATCAACCTGACAGGCCAGTGAAGTTTCAGACTGCGGCACTGGCGCGAAACTGGTTCCCATCGCTGCTAGCGCTCTAAGGCAAGTACTAGCTTGTTCGGTCGAAGGCGGTGTTACAGACACAGCAGCGACTGGCGGTAGAGTTTGTGGCGGCGGGGGCGACACAGGTGGTGGGGGCTTGTTCGCGATTACCTGCTCAACAGCCGGGGGCTTGTTTACGATTACTGGTGCAGCAGCCGGGGGCTTGTTTACGATAATCGGAACAGCGGCCGAGGGATTCATACCAGCATTCAAATCAACGGGCCGAAACTTTGGCAAGGGCGGTGCAGGTTGTGGCATAGCAACAGACTTGGGCGCCGTCGCGCGCAAAACTGGCGGTGGCACAACTGCAGGCACTGCGCGATTTGGTTTCGGCGGGGGCAAGCGCACCGATTTGGCCTTCAATGTTTTGCACTTCGCAAATTTCGCGTTCGAACAAAGCTGCCGATCAATGCGTTTGATACCCTTCTCAATATCATGAAGCAGCGAAGAGGCCTGCGCCGCATGTTGAATAGCACCGCTACAAATGACGCCGACCAAGAATACAAGTACTGTCCTAAACTTCATCGCAACACCATCTTACGGAGCATGAAAACAAATAATAATTATACGAGCCAATTATCAACACTTCATTTTGAATTTATTTCGCAGCAATCACGAACCACAGCGGTATTCGCAAAACACCTACGTCCAGCTCGAAGTGACCACAACACGCGCCCCCAGTTTCATGCGGTCATAAAGCCAGATCACATCCGCATTGAACATCGCAAAGCAACCGGCTGTTGCCTTCTTGCCAATATGCTCCGGCACATCCGTGCCATGGATACGGTACGTTGTGTCGGCATTATTTTTAAACAGATAGATCGCCCGCGCCCCCATGGGATTTTTCAATCCACCAGGCATACCATTGATGTATTGAATAAGATCAGGCCTGCGTTTCAAATGATCTGGCGTCGGCGTCCAAATCGGCCACCTCTCCATGCGGCCCACAACTGTCTCGCCCGTCCAATCACCATATTTTCCAGTGCCAATTCCAAAACGCACAGCTTTGCCATTTCCGATCACCAAATAAAGCCAATGCCGAAATACGTTGACTACAACAGTGCCGGGCAAAGCCTGGGTGGGAAAATCAACCACTTGACGACGGAACGGATATTCAACTTTTTGATCGTCGTCGTCCGCCACCGCAAAGGGTTCACCAGGCAGAATTTTGGCGACTGCAGGAGTTGAAAATCCAGCAGCGAAACTGAAGGTGATCAATGTGCGGCGAGTGATTTGCATGACGCAAGTCTAAACCTCTCATCGTCTCATGGAAAGTCTGAAACTCACAGTTTCACGTAATCGATTTCCATGAAAGCTTCAACTTCGGGTATCCACCGATCTCTTACAAAAGCAACATGATCGGGATGCAAATTATAAAAATCATATTCTTTCTGACTGGCAAATTCCATCGCAAAGCAAAAGGTGAAATCGTTCTTTGGCGAAACTTGCCGCAGTTTTTCAAAGTTCACAACGCCCGGAATGGCAACCAGAACATCAGCGGCTTTAAGGAATGCCGTTTCTGCAGTTGAGTCCTTGGCATGTTTCAGGCGAAAGAGCGCCGTGTGACAGATCATAATTGCTACCTCGCAAACTTTTTATATTTAATTCGTTTTGGCATCACCGAGTCTTCGCCCAGCCTGCGCTTCTTGTCTTCCTCATAATCTTGGAAGTTACCTTCAAACCATTCCACATGACTATCGCCTTCAAACGCTAAAATATGCGTGGCAAGGCGGTCAAGGAACATGCGGTCATGGCTGATGATCACGGCGCAGCCTGCAAAATCTTCCAGCGCCTCTTCAAGGGCGGAAAGCGTTTCAGTGTCTAAATCATTGGTCGGTTCATCAAGCAGCAAAACATTGGCACCCGTCTTCAACATCTTGGCCAAATGAACCCGGTTCCTCTGACCGCCGGAAAGTGTGCCCACGGGCTGTTGCTGGTCAGCGCCCTTAAAATTGAAGGCCCCTGTGTAAGCACGTGAATTCATCTCGCGTTTGCCCAGATAAATAACTTCCGCACCGCCGGAAATTTCTTGCCACACGGATTTTTTGGCGTCCAGCGTGTCGCGGCTTTGATCAACATAGCCAAGGTGAACCGTCGGGCTCACTTTGATCGAACCGCTGTCTGGCGCTTCTTGGCCAGTGATCATGCGGAACAGAGTGGACTTGCCCGCCCCGTTTGGCCCGATAATGCCGACGATTCCACCCGGCGGCAAGCTGAAGGAAAGATTGTCAATGAGCAGACGGTCGCCATAAGCCTTCGACAAGCCTTCAACCTCAATCACATTATCGCCCAGGCGCTCGCCCGGCGGTATGATGATTTGGGCTTCGTGAGATTTCACCCGCTCTTCATTTTTCTTCACCAACTCATCGTAAGATGAAATACGCGCCTTGCTTTTGGCTTGGCGGGCTTTGGGCGATTGTGAAATCCATTCTTGTTCACGCGCAATCACTTTCATGCGCGCCGCATCCTCGCGCTGTTCTTGGGCAAAACGCTTAGACTTAGCTTTCAAATAAGCCGTGTAATTGCCTTCATAGGGGATGCCGCGGCCACGATCCAATTCAAGAATCCACCCCGTCACATTGTCTAAGAAATAGCGATCATGGGTGACAATGAGAATGGCACCCGGATAATCGCGTAAATGATGCTCCAACCAATTCACTGATTCAGCATCAAGATGGTTCGTTGGTTCATCAAGTAAAATAAGGTCAGGTTTGGAAAGCAGCAATTTCGTCAGAGCGACGCGGCGTTTTTCACCGCCTGAAAGATTTTCAATGGAAGAGTCCCCCGGCGGGCAACGCAGCGCTTCCATCGCCACTTCCACTTGCGATTCCAAATCCCACAGGTTTTGGGCATCAATCTGATCTTGCAGCACCGCCGCCTTCTCAGCGTTTTCGTCATTATAGTCAGCCATCAGGGCGTTGTATTCATCAAGAATGGCCTTCTTCTTGGCGACACCTTCCATCACATTGCCCAGCACATCCTTGCTGGCGACCAGCTGCGGCTCTTGTTCAAGATAGCCAACCGTGGCCCCCTCGGCCACCCACGCTTCACCGTTGAACTCTTTATCACGCCCCGCCATGATTTTAAGCAAGGTAGACTTGCCTGAGCCGTTAGGCCCTAAAATACCAATTTTAGCATCGGGGTAAAAAGACAAAAACACATTGTCGAGAACCTTCTTGCCCCCGGCATAGGACTTGGAAAGCCCTTCCATGTGATAAATAAATTGACGAGCCATTGTTTAGATTCCGCTTTCAAATTGGAGTTTGGGCGGGTTCTAGTAGGGAAGCGTCAAGCTGTAAACCTTGCTTTAAAAGGCAAGCGACTTCACAAAAACTTCGCCATCAATGTGCCCTAGCGTGACCGATCAGCCTTCATGCCAGAATCACGGGCCAAAGTTTCACCGGCTTCCTGCAACAAACGGCCAATCGCGGCATGCGACGAACGGCGCTCACTCTCGATATTAGCTGTTAGCAAATCTCGAAGCTGAATCATCTCCGATTGCAGATGGTCAAACTTCTTTGTCAGCGACGCACTGAAACGAGCTTCCGTTGCATCAATCCTTTGTGCGGCCATTTCTTTGACACTTAGTGTCAGCGCACTTGTCTCTTTGCGCAAGGACCCCATGTCGTCATGCAACCCAGCAGAAGTTCTTTTTGATTGTTCCAGCAAACTTTCATTGATGTCGAGAATTTCAGAGCGCAGCGAATTGCTATTTTCCGATAAAACTTTCCGCAATTCAAATTCCAGATCAGAATTGCGCAGTTGCATATCACGCAAAGCCGCTTGCATCTGTTCTTCGCGCTCTTCGCAAAGCTTGATCAATTCTTCCAGACGAGCTTCATTTAATTGCTGGCTGGGGCCCACCACAAGCTCACGCAATTTCATCAAAGCTGAATGGGCATCACTGTCAGTCGCATTCAACGACAATTCAACATGTTGCATCGATGGTGTATCCGTTTGCTCTGTCATCATATTTTTCGCCCTTGGAGGTGCTGCGCGAAATGCAACTTCTGAACCACCAACGCGGTCGCCCTCTTTGGCCTTCCGGCGTTGCGCCGGCACCTGTGCGCTGTTTGGAACGAGCAGAATTGTCATGTTACCAGACTCCCTTGTCCTCTGAAATCGAACTCAGCGACTGACTCTTTATACCAGAGTTTCGCTTAAAATCACGCTTTGCTATTAACTTATGGTTAATCTTTATGAACGCCGTACGGCAATCAGGTTCTCCCCTCAAAAAAACTGCTTCCATCTTACAATTTTTGATTTTTATCCAATTTTTTCTGATACTTGCCTTGCAAAATATCGACAATAACCAAGGCCCCCAGAATAAAATAGAAGGTGCTTTTAGCCATTGGCTCAATCGCGTATCCAAAGAAGCTCAACTTCGCAATATGGCCACCCTCGGCCAGTAACATCGCCCCAACCAAGAGCAACACAAACAGCCCCAACACTTCATAAAGGCGATTCTTCTCCAAAAACCGCGCCACATGATCTGTCAGCCAAGCCATGAAAATGCCCGAAAGTATAATGGCCAAAGCCATGACCACAAAATTCCGCGTTAACGCCACGGCAGAGAGCACTGTATCAAATGAGAAGACTATGTTCATCACCAAAATCCAGAATAGCGCCATGCCAAAGCTGCGATGCTGTGGCCCTGCCCCCTGTTCATTCTGCAAATCCTCAACACTCAGCAAGTGCCGCGTTTCACGAACCGCAGTGCGAATGAGAAAAGCTCCACCAAAAAGAACAATTAAACTGTGGCCACTGAAAGAACCGCTTGCGAACCCGAAATCGAAGCTGAACCACGGGGCCTGCAAGGCAGCGATCAATTGAAGCACAACAAACAGCAAAACAATGCGCAACACGATAGCTGAAATTGTGCCAATGCGCCGCGTGAATGCCTGCGCACTCGGTTCAACACGTTTGGACTCGATGGAAATGTAAAGCAGATTATCAAAGCCCAGCACTGTTTCAAGCGCGGTCAATATCACCAAAGTGATGAGATTCTCGGCAGTGAATAAATCGGCCATCAGAAATGCATCATAATCGAAATACCGATTTAGGCAAAATTATTGAAGTTCCAAAGCATCCCTAATGATCTTCTGCAAATCGTCACGGCGGTAAGGTTTCATGATGATGAAGCCTTCTTTGAACCGCGGCTCATCTTGATGAACCATGGCGCCTTTCGGATAGCCCGAAGTGTGCACAACTTTCAAATCGGGCCGTAGTGACTGTGCAGCTTGGGCCAAGTCAAATCCATTCATCCCACCGGGCATCACCACATCCGAGAACATCAAATCAATTTCTGGCTCTTCCTGCAAAACCGCAAGGGCTTGAAAGCCATCTCCGGCCTGAACAATATCATAGCCAAAATCCTCAAGGAAACCGCAAGCTACGGCACGAACAGCTTCTTGATCTTCAACCACCAGAATTTTCTTTTTGCGCAGTGGCAAAGCAACAGGTGCCGCCAACTCTTCGACGGGCACATCTGGTGCTTCAGCTTTTGGCGTAAGCGCAACTTCGCCAGAGCTTTTTTGTGGCAAATACATTTTCACTGAAGTGCCGTGGCCAACTTCAGAATAAACGCTGATGTGTCCACCGGATTGTTTGATGAACCCATAAACCATCGAAAGCCCTAGGCCCGTGCCTTGGCCCAGTGGCTTGGTGGTGAAGAACGGTTGGAACACTTTTTCCAATAGCTCAGCCGCCATTCCCGTGCCTGTGTCTGATACGGCAATCATCACATAAGGGCCGGGAATCACTTCCGGATATTTCTGCGCATAGAAAGCATCAAGCGAAGTGGCTTGCGTTTCAATCGTCAGCGCGCCACCTTTTTCCATGGCGTCGCGGGCGTTAATGGCAAGATTGAGTATGGCGTTTTCAAGCAGTGAAGGATCAATAACGGCTTGCACCTGGCCTGGCATTGTTTGCACCTTGAGTATGATGTTCTCGCCAATTGTGCGCGACAGTAACGGCTCCATGCCCAATACTAATTTATTCACTTCCACATCAATCGGTGCCAACTCTTGCTTGCGGGCCACAGCCAGCAACTGCTTGGTGAGTTCAGAACCCTTGCGCGCCGCATCAACAGCCTCTGATACGCGACGCGATGATTTATCATCCGCGCCAAATTTTCCGTCCAATAATTCCAGATTACCAATGATGACAGTGAGCAAATTGTTGAAGTCATGTGCAAGCCCGCCTGTAAGCTGGCCGATCGCTTCCATTTTTTGCGCTTTCTGCAAACGCTCATTCACAGCGTGGCGTTCAGAAAGATCAATGATTTGCGCAACGAGCTGTTCAGTTTCGCCTGCTTCATTTTTCACCAGCGCAATAGAAATCCCGCAGGCAATCGAACGCCCAGCAGCGGTTAGCAGGCGCAACTCCTGTTGGTAAACCGCAACCTCACCGCTGAGCAATAGCCGCATACCAGAAAGGAACGTTGGTCTGTCATCACGGTGCAATAGCTCTTCGAAGTTAACTTGCCGACTTTCAAGATCATCGCGTTCAAGCAAACTGGCCAGCGATTGATTGGCCACTTCAATATGACCCGATGGCAAGACCACCGCGAGGCCATGTGCAGCGGCTGCAAATGCCGCCTTGAAACGGTGATCCTTTCTGCTGGCCGTTGTTGCAACTGTTTGCACTTCAACCACGTTTTCCAACAAGCACACTGTGCGCTCCAACCTGCCCTTGTCGCCACGATAAGCCGTCATAGAAACTTGTACGTTGACAAGTGTGCCATCCTTGCGGTGGATTTGGATTAGCCCGCCGCGAAAGCTGCTGGTGGTAAGATATTTCGGATAAATTTCAGTGACCAGTTTGCTGCGGGAATCCATCGGCAAAAATTCACTGAATGAACGTCCAATAATATCCTTTGGTGAATAACCCAAACTCTCGCACCAAGCCGCATTGGCCGAAATCAAGCGACCAGAACCATCCATGCAATGCAGCATCATTGGCAAATTATTGAGCAATTTTTCATAAACCCCGCCATTTTGGTCGGGGAAGAATGTCATTGTCGCTTCAGGAACAGCTTTCCGTTCCACACGCCACGTTGCATGCGTTTCCCGCGGGGCTTCCCAACCCATCAACCCGGCACTCGTCATGATTCGTCTGCTCCAAAAACTTAGGGCCAACCTTATTCGCCCCAAGGTTAATGACCCCTTGCTAAGGCGATTTTAAATTAAACATTGACTGGCGAAATAGGGCCCAAATCGCACATATTTGGACAAATGGTTAAGATACGTGCGGCAAGCCACGCGCTTCCGCCACCACAAGGGCCGATAACAGGCCATTGTCATCTTTGGCATCAGGCAGAAAATGCTTGCTGATTTGATGTTTCACTTTAGCACTTTGAGTGCCCTGCGCTTGTGCCATCGCCAAGGCAGCACTTTCAGCCAACAAAATCGCACGCTCAATGGCTTCAACGCCTGACGCAAAAGTTAACACTGGCCCCTGCCCCGTCACACGAAACAAACCACCGCCATCACCATCAACTTGCACAGCGGCTTTACAAGCCACCACACCTGCGGCAGCACCCACGGCATTGGCCACATCGCAATGCGCAGTGAAGATCACTTCACACTTCAGGCGCTTGCCAACTTCGGGATAATAAATCCGCACTGGCCCGCCCACTGCAACAATTGGCATATGTGGCGAAAGCTGCACCGCCACGTGCCCGAGTTGTCCAGCACCACTGGCGACTGCATCAACCAACGCATTTTCAAGCGCACTGCCAAAAGCTTGATCCAAAATAATACGCACCGTTTTTACAACGGCCGCATTCCAAATTTCACCGGCCAGCTGTTGCAATGTTGCCTCATTGGCGGCCTTCATCGTGCGAAAGCGCCACAGTAGTGCTGCACCGTGGCGCGCGGCTTCCTTGCTCCAATTATTTTGGAGTCCTAACACATGGGCTGCATCTGAAGGTGTAAAGCCACAAAATTGAATAAGTCCCTTCTTGCGCAAGCTCGCCACGGCCCGCGCTGCAGCGGTTCCAACGGCCACCTTACGCAGAGGGACGGGTGTTGCTGAAATCAGTGCCAACACATCAGCTTCTTTCAGGGTCAATGCAGCGCCATGCGCACCACCTCGTGCCCCAAACGGCAGTACCAAAAATTTGCCCAATTGTGAGCCACCAGTTGTTTCAGCAAGATCTGCTTGCAGCATATCAATCAACGCCGGAAATCTGTGTGCCAAAAGTGCAATGGGCAGCGCTCTTTCGGGCCCCAATTCAATTTCACCATGCGCACCAAGATGCACTTCACTATCGCCACCAAGACCAACCGTTTTCACATCAATGGCCTTCACCATGGTGCGCCACCCGCCCACTTCGGCCCCATGCTCAGCCACTTGGGGTCGCCCATCAATCAGAAGCCCCACGTCAGTGGTGGTTCCACCCATATCAGCCATGATGAAGTTATCGCGCCCCGAAAGCCACTGCGCCCCAACCAGGCTGGCCGCTGGCCCTGAAAGCACCGTCTCGATGGGCCGCGCCACAACAATTTCAGCCTTCGCCAAACTGCCATCACCCTTCACAATCATCAACGGGCACACCAACTGATGCTGCGCCATGGCTGCCTCAACAGCTTTTTTTAAATCAGCAATACGCGAAACCAAACGCGCATTCAAAACCGCAGTTTGTGCACGGCGTGGTGCATCCAAAGCACTTGCAAGATGGTGCGATAAAGTGACCGGCTTTCGCGTGGCCGCCGCCAAGGCTTCGCCTAAAGCAAGTTCATGCGCACCATTGCGCACTGCAAATGAAGCAACAACAGCAAAGGCTGAAACGTCTTGCGCTGGCCCCGCCAGCCAGTCTTGTAAGTAACTCACATCAAGCTTCGCTACTTCGGCACCAGTGTGATCATGCCCACCAGCTAAGCGTAAAATCGGCATAGTTGGAAAAGCTTTGGCCAAGCTGCTGCGCTCTTGCATCGCTGCATCAAAACCAACCAGCACCAAGCCAACAGCACCACCATGTCCTTCCACAACCGCATTCGTGGCCAGTGTGGTCGAAACCGAAACCATCTGCACCCGAGACGGCAAAAAGCCGTTCACTTGCGCCGTGGCCGCGGCCATTGCTTCGATGACACCAATCGCCAAATCTCCTTTGGTGGTGATGGCTTTGGCACTGGCCAAAATACGGTGTTGGCCAAGATCAATCACGACGGCATCTGTATAGGTGCCGCCCGTATCAATGCCAATGACATAGGACATTTCAGTCATGTCGATTTACTGGCGTTTTATATTCAACTTCGCAAGCGCAGAAATTTTAACCGTTGGCCAGCGTGTCCAGATTGCGCTTGATTTCCAATAATGAACCTTCAACCGCAGCCTGATCAGATTTAAGCTTCAAAATCTGAAAGCGAGCATTAAGCTTTGCGCCATCAAACTCTGACTGTTGAACATCTGCGAGAGTGGCCAGAAGATGTTTGGCCTCAGCAGCAGCCTTAATTAGTTGACGACGAGACTCTTCAAGCCCAGCAATCGCCTGCTGTTGCGAATTGCTCAACTCACGGGCTTGAGATATGGGGCCCGCAGACTCGTCGCGGACGGCTCGCAATTTTGCCGCAGTGGCCAATCTTTCATGTTCAAAGCGGCGTGGATCAATCACACCTAACTTCATCGAAAAAGTTACCTTCCCGCCAAAGCCAACTGAGTTGGGATTTGTCCCTATCGGTGTGCCATCAGCATATTGGCTGTAAAGTGCTTGTGCACCCACATCAAAATTTTCATACGTGCGAATTTCGTTATCAACCTGATCAAGATCATATTCTGCGCGCAGCAAGTCATTGCCCAACTGATGTGCTGGCTTATCCCCTTGGCCAGCGCTGGGCATGCGGCGATCGGCCTGCGAACGCGCCGACTGGCCATCGGCATGCAATTGATCAATCAACATCAACAAGGCCGTGGCCTTTTCACGGTTAATGTCGCCCTTGTCCATGTGGCTGCGCACATTTTGTCTTAACCGGGCCAACTCAAATTTTTCGGCATCAATCGCATCAGCTTTAGCCCGAAAGCCCGCCTTGGTGAGGTTTTGCGGAGAGGCAGAAACAAGATTCTGCAAGGCTGTTTGCGCCATGAATTTATGACATTCCGCCTCGGCCCGCTGCTTCAGTAATGCGGCGCGGTGGAAGTTGGAATAACTCAATAAAAGTGACGCCTCAGCCTTACCTTGCGCATCATAGGAGCTGCTCAAAATGGGTGACTGCAAAATATAGCCGTTCGCAATCGCAGATTCGCGCAGTGACGTGCACCAAGAAGATTCAACGGGTTCGGCCGCAACCGTTGCCATGTCACTAGCGGGCGAAACAATTGCAGGCTTAGATTTCAACTCCCTATCAGAAATAACACTTGCCTTGAGCGGAGGTTTTCCAACCCCATCGGCATGAGCAACCTGTGTTGGCGTTGCGGTGGGTTGAAGATTGTTCGGTGCTGCGGCCACAGCAGCAGGCGTGGATTCAAAAATCGCCCGCACGTTATCAAGCCGCGCAGAATCCATCGAGCATCCACCGAGGGCAAACAGCCCCAGCAGAGCCGTTGTTATGATTGGGCGATTAAAACAGGTAGAAAGGTGCGTGTCCGGCATGGATCACCTCCTTGTTGACGGCTTCCGGATCCGTCAAAACAACTTCAACAAACGAGCCGCGGATCGGCTTGCCAAAAAACGGGTGAACCACATGCACTTCGCCTGCCACCGCCTCGCCCACCACGCCAGCGCGCCAACATAAAATCATCGTCAGGCGGCAGCTGTAAAGCGGGGTACCACTGATATAGCGCGAGGCATTAGTGTAGGGCACGAACAGCACGTCTACGGGCTCTTTCGTAGCGCGGCCATAGGTGGAGGACTCCATCAACGCAATTTCAGTTTGCAGTTGATCATTCGAACGCGTCAGCTCACCGAGCGCCTGGGTGGCGGTTAAATAGTCGCCGCGTGCAGTGTCTAAAATAGTGCGCGCATCAAGGGCCTGTTTGGTCAGAAGTAAAAGTTCAGTTGTCGCCGCATTCACATTTGCAACTTTAGTGTCGCCCTTGAGGTAGAGCTCGAGATCTTTAAGCATCGCAATCGATTGCTCAATGTGGGCCTTGTCTGCCTGCAATTGATCCACTTGCGTTTTCATGCCCTCAACGCGCTGACCCGTTTCCAACAAGCCAAGCACGCCGGACTCGAGCGAGCGCTTTTCAATCAACCGTCTTGCATAGAGCTTGGCTAGATTTTTCTCCATGCCAGACTCCGCGAGTTGACGATCAAAGCTGCTCTGCACGCGCTGAGTTCGGGCAATGTCACGGTTCACCACGCCTAATTTGCGTTTGCGATCTATAATTTCTTTTTTTGCCGTATCATTGGCATAAGCCACCACGGCTTGCGCATTCATTAGGTTCGTCAACGCATTTTTTTGGCGCTGTTGCGCTTCGTTGATCCGTTGTTTGGTGCTATTATATGTCACTTCAAGATTCACGATTTCGCGCGCTGTTTTATCAACAGAAGGTCTGCCCAATGAAAGATGTTGCGGCATGGCCCAACCGTCAGACACAAGATAGAACCCGATCAACACGCCGTAAAACGCAAATGAAATGAACAATGAACCCAGCAGAAAGAAAGCTAAGCGCTTGTAAGCAATCGACACAATTTTCATGCCGAAATCTGAGATGAGAACACTCCAGGGTTTATTTGGCTCGGAAATAGCCACAAGAGGCTTTGCATCCGGGGGAATCTGCAAAGCCTCTGTGGCATGGTGAGGCGGATGTGTAAGTGCCGCCTCTGGGTGGAGATTTTTTGATGCAGTCACTGCGCGTGGTGTCGAAGCGGCCTCTTCCTTATTGCGCTCATCTTCCAACTTAATTTTGTCGTGACGGCGCTTCGTGGGATCCAGCCCTAAGATGCGGACCAGTTGGCTTTCGCGCACCGGTGCGCTGATCACGCGGGCCACACCCGGAATGCGCAGGTAAGCACCCACCGTGCTCAGGCTCGCAATAACAACCAGTTTAAGCTCATAATCAAGGCTGGCCAGCAGTGGCAGCACCAACTTCGTAGCCAAAGATGCATCACGTTGATCAACAATAATCACATCACGGCGCAACTGGCGGGCAAGCTTCAGGCCCTCTTCCACACCAGACGCATAGTCAATATGCATGGTTCCGATATGCGGCGAAACCAAATCGCAAATTTCATCGGCATCCGATCCGATGTAGAGGATCCGCAGTATAGCCTTCAAATAAGGCCGCGGACTATAATCCAGAATTTTGACCACTAAGCCAACGCCAGCCTTTCAAGCGCCTTCGTCCATAGCGACTTTTTGGCATTCGCTCCGCCGCCACCACGGGTTTCCCAAGAGGTTGTGCCCAAAGTCACCAAGGCAAGCGGGGTGAGGCATAAATACATAACCGGAAAGACAAAGGCCATCATCAGAAACCAAACACCATTGGTGCGGCCCTCTTCTGGCAACTTGTGTTTGTTAAGATCATAGGCAACGGCAAAAACCGATACGATAAGCGCGTGTAAAATCATCGGCATGACAAAGCCTAAACGCACCACATGAACAGCCAGTGTGACGGGATAGAAAATCAACAAAAGCTGCA
>JAYVOQ010000046.1:0-2141 GCA_043757845.1 Hyphomicrobiales bacterium
GGCCTCACACCTTACGAATACATCTGCAAATGCTGGACAAATGAACCAGAAAGATTCAAACTAAATCCAATCCATCAAATCGCGGAACTAAACACCTAGGCAAATCCAAAGGCCTGAAAATTTTGATTTAAAGTGATGAACAATGCCAAGGCAAAAGCATGGCCTGCCGAAGCATTACCAAAGCCGTCAAAGAAATAAACTTGTGCAGCAAAGCGCTTGGATTGGCTGTTGATTTTCGCGATTGGCGTTACGTTAGTATCGGCCGTGCTCAGCAAAGGCAAACTATCACACAGGCGCACAAGGCCGGCAAAAAGAAAAGCCCGAATGGGCCCCGCCTGCACTTGCAGAAATCCACCTATCAACGGCCCGGCGAAGCTGCTTAGCGAATAAACCAATTGCACCACACTCACTTGTACGCCTCGGGCCACCGCATCGCCCAGTTTGCAGATAAGGCGTGAATGCAGCACCAATAGAAAGCATCACCTAAAGCGGCCAAGGTGATAAACAAAATGAGCATTGGCCCAACGTCGTGAACCAAGCCAATCCGGATGAAAGCCAGCTTTCAGCAAAAACACAAAAACAAATACCCCACCGCTGAACTCTGAAAGACCAAACAAGGCGGCATGCAGATAGATTTTGTTGATGGCACTGTTGTTAAAAAAATCTCATGGCACTAAATCGCAGGCTTGCTGGCATCCAGTCGCAGCAGCAATCCATAAATGCTGGTGCAACCCGCCAGCCCAATCAGTAAAGGCCATGCGGCAGGCATAGCCAACCACGTGAACAAGGCGGCGGCGGCACAACCCAGCCCTGCACCAAAATCAAAACCATTTTCGCCCACCACATTGAAGCGAAAGCTGCAGGCCGAAGTTTGCCCTAAATTATAGAAGGGTGACATGAGCGCTGACATATAAAGCGGCAGACCGATGGCCGAAATCATGTTAGCCAAAATGGCACTCCATGCTGTGTGATAGCCCAGCACTTGTGCAATAACCACGCAGGCCCCAGCAAAAGTGCCCATTTGCAATGAGCGCTTGTGGTGACCAAGATCAAACAGCCGCCCTGCCACCAAGCCCATAATTGCACCGCACAGCCCTGCAATGGCCATAGCCCCGCCAAAATTTTCATAACTTTGGCCCAGCGTCTGGAACAAGACGATCCGCCATATAAAACTGACTGAGGCCGCCATCAACCCGTCAGAAAAAGCCAATCCGCCGGCATAAATTTTTGAGTGCGCATCAAGCGCGGCTTCAGGCTCAATGGCCAAGCTTTCACTGCCCAGCAAGGGCAAAGCGGAAGTGATACCAAATAGTGCAGCGCAGGCAAAAGCCCAAAACGGCCCTATGAAAGTTAAAACCAATCCGCCAAGCAGTGGCCCGATGATGCCCGTCACTGCAAATATGGCCTCACGCGCGCTGACCTGCGCGCCGCGGTGTTCAGCGTCACCTTGGCGTGCGACAATGGCGTGAAAGCACGTCCAATAAAATGCCGTGCCCAGCGAGGCCACGCTAATATAGCCAAACAACCAAACACCAAGCCCGTGAACTTGCGCTAACATGACATAACTGGTCGCTTCAATAAGCGTTCCCAAGATAACGCCGTTGCGAAGGCCAATGCGTCTGATCACAGGCAGAACAATAAGACGCATGACAATCCGCAGGGCCATCAAACAGGCGATGGTCAGTAATACCAGTGGCAGGGCCAAGCCCGCTTTGAGCAAGTAAATATAAACAAAAACCCCGCCAGCATTTGATGCCATGGATTGCAAGGCTGAATGCAGGTAAATACGGTTGATGGCACTATTGTCGAAGAATCGCATGGCGGCGAGATAAGCCAGATCAATCAGTGGTTCACGGCCCTGCTTCAAAGAAATTATGACTGTTGCAGTGCTGCTTGACAGGGCAGAGGGCTTCTTCTAAGCCCCGCCCACTGCAAATGCGGAAGTAGCTCAGTTGGTTAGAGCGTCGCCCTGTCACGGCGAAGGTCGCGGGTTCGAGCCCCGTCTTTCGCGCCATTTATCAAAGCAAAAAGGCCGCTCCTTGAAGAGCGGCCTCAGACTGCTGACAAACCCGTCGATTTTTCGGCGGGTTTTTCTTTTGAATGAGTTTTTTGGTGTTGGTGGACGGGTGCGAAGTGGGTTG
>JAYVOQ010000047.1:0-2137 GCA_043757845.1 Hyphomicrobiales bacterium
CTAATGCGAATTGAAAATGCATACCGTCCGGACGATTCCAGTTGCCACCCCAATGAAAGCCTTCGCCTTCGAAGCACGCCACGATTCCTGGGTGCATGACTGGCTTCGCGCCAAGCGGGTTGCGCGATGCGTCGTGGTCCACCGCGATTCCCCAACTGTGCGTGGACAGGCTTTCCTTGCCACGAATGTTCCGGATGTTGAAACAGCCGTCGAACGTGTGCAGTTCTTTTTCCAGACCAGCCGCCACAATTTTTCGATATACGTTGCCGAAGTTGATCACCAGTAACTTGTTGCAGTAAAAACCGTGCAACTTTGTTTTTGGATCGATGAACTTGAAAGCGTGATCAAGTTCCTTTGGTGTTGGCAGAAAATCTAGGCAAGCGTCCGCATATCCTTCCAGCAACGGGTTGCCAAATGTCTGCACAATTTCCGCGCGACCGTTTGGAACCACAACCGGAAACGAAATGTCAGTCAGTGTCAGCCCAAGTTTTGCCGCTGTCTTCGGTCCAACAACACCATCAGCATCCAATCCGTTCTTCAGCTGAAAGGCGATGACCGCTTGTTCGGTTGTTTCACCGAAGATCCCATTAGCGGGACCTGTGAACATCCCGATGACCTGCAGCGACTTTTGCAGACCGATGGTTGATTCGCCCGTTGACATGTTTCTGTAAAGGAACATCACCGGTCACCCCTCAAACAAAAACACCCCCAAAACGGGGGTGCCTTTTTGATTACAATTTCCCCTGATTCCTAGCGCTTGACGCCAACCACCAAAACAGCACCAGCGCCCGGATTCGCGGACCAGGTGGCTGTCAGCCCGTTGGCCACCACTGTTCCCCAACCAAGCAACGGAAGACTGTTAGCGCCCTTCGTCTTTTGGCTGACGGCTAGGATGGTGTCTGTCGTCAGCAAGCCTGTGCACGTCAGTGCTTCGGTTGCCGCGCCACCAACGCTTGCGTTACAGGTAATCGCCACAAGACCGCTTGCGTTTTGTTTCAGCGCAACGCTGTCTTGCAGTACGATGATCAAATCGGCAAGCGTTCCGGCCTTACCCTTTTTCGCGCCTTCAGTAAGATTAGAACCGCCTTCGAAATGCGTTTTCTTGATCGTTGCCGCGCCCGCTGGAACGGAAGCAATGAACATCGAAAGCAATGCGAAGGTGAAAATTTTAAACAATGACTTCATTTTTCACCCTTTCAATTTGAAACGTGGATATTAGGAACGTCGTCGTCAAACTCTAATATTAGGCAATTGGCCTAATATCAGTCGTTCTTGCCTTCGCATGCTTCGTAGTGAATTGCTTCACCGGCAACGTTCAAATCAGCGTCCGCGCCGATGGTGAAGCCGTCGCTGTTCAGCGTGCAGCAATCAGCATCATGCGTGGCGGTGCCTGCAGGAAGGCGCTTCATCGCTTTGGCAAGGTCCATGGTGTCAGTCTTCCAGACTTCCACAAGGCCACCAGCCGCTTCGTTCCAAAGGCGAACGGAACGTGGCTTGAAACCCAAAACGATTTTCTTAGCTGCACCAGTGCCGCTGACTTTTCCGGTCTTGACCATGTTGAACGAACTAGACATTGGAAACTCCTCTTGAACGTTGTTAGGACTTGAACTCAACCACCAGCTGGAAGATTGTGGTTGCTGTAACGATAACAATGTTATACTGAATCCGGATTCCCATCAACGTATTTCAAAATCTGATCATCCAGGTTTTCTATGATGCCTTGCCTTTTCAGCAAGTCATTCGAAGCCTGCATCAGTTCTTTCATAATTTTTTCGTTGATGTCCTTGACCTTGACTTTCAATTCCTTGAAACCAACTTCTTGCATCGCTTTTTGCGTCAGAAGATGTTTCAGAACGGGATCAGAAATTGTTCGCCGCTTCGCAACAACCTGCTGAAGCATGGCGCGTTCGTCATTTGAAAGCTTTGAATTGTTGCTAAACGCCTGCATCGAATCCAAGGCGTTTTGTTTTGCCCTATCCAATTTTTCGTTTTCGTATTCTTGACGGGTAACCGAATAACCCTCGGTTCCCATATTCTTATCAATTTCCTTGATGTCATCTTCAAGCGCGTCAACTTCTTCATCTGAAACGTTCAGCGCTGGATCTTTCGTACTAGCTTTTGATTCGTTGATCTTGCG
>JAYVOQ010000048.1:0-7701 GCA_043757845.1 Hyphomicrobiales bacterium
CAAACCAACCTGAACCAAGGGCTGCATTGCCCTTTTCTCTTAACCAGACTGGTACACTTTTACTCCGCCATCGGGCACAATTTGTCTCCGCCATTGACAGCCATCATCAGGCTTCGCACCCTCAATCCAAACGACATTGGCGCAAAAGTTTGCGCTGATGACAAACCAGCGTTTTTACACTTTTCAGCAGATGCTCAGGATATCTTCAATCAAATAGAGACAAAGATAGAAACCGCTGCGCGAAAAGGCACACAGCACCCGGCGCTGGAATCCCATTTTGCAAAATATGCATCGCTGTTGGCCGCCCTCGCCCTGGTCGTCCACTTGGTTGACGGCGGTGTAGGGCCTGTCAAAAAACACGCGGTCATCATGGCTGGCCACTGGGTAAACTATCTCAAGAGTCACGCGCGGCGGGTTTATGCATCCGCCACCAATTCTGCAGCTATGGCTGCCTTCGCCCTCGCCGAGAAAATAACTGCCGGAAAGTTGGTTTCAGGATTTTCGACCCGCGACCTTGAGCGCAAGGGGTGGAGCAAGCTGGCGTCTAGCGAAGAGGTAAGGAACGCCATTGAATGGCTGATCGATGCCGACTGGCTGAGAGAGGTTAAAGAGCCGACAGCTGGTCACCCCAAAGTGACGTACGCAATAAACCCCCGCGTTACACAGGTTGCCAATAGATGATTTGTCACTCTTGTCAGTGCGGGGTGTAGGGGAAATAATAATGATTGTTCTGGAAATAAGAAAAAAAATGGTGTGCCCCCCTACTGACATTACTGACAGAACAGTTTTCCGCCCGTTAATCACCGCAGGAGATGATCCCGATGAGTGCTTACATAAAATCGTTGAACGCCGCTGTCGAAAAAGAAAACGCGCGTGTCGAAGAGCAAAAGCGCGGAGCCACTAAAGCTGCTCGTGACCGCTTGACCCCGCTTGAAGATCGCCTTGCTCGGCTTTTAGAGACCATTCCCCTTGAACTTCAACGTGAAGGCCTTTCACTGAAATCGCTTCAAGCGGGTCTGCGTGGCCGCTGGAGAGGCAGTTGCCACCCCGGCGAACTCGGCACTGCTCTAAGAAAACTTGGCTTCCAGCGCAGAAGGAAATGGCGTGGAGAGGTGGGGTTTCAAGCGCTTTGGTACGCGTTCCTACGGGAGTGATTATAATCAACCAACAAATCTGGGTAGTGTCTCAGTTTGAATAGGAATGAATCCTTTGTAGCGATCATCCCTCTCGCCCCTTACTTAAATATCTGTATGCTATCGGTCGTCTTCATACGGGCGGTGTAAAATGCGATTTGGAATAGTCATTATTTGTTTGGTGTCCTTGGCGGGAAATTCGTCAGCAAAACCATATACTATATTCGGCGTTGGAAACGAGAGTTGCGCAACTTGGCTTTCAAGTCCGGCGTTAGAATCCGTAGGAACAAATTGGCTTGTTGGATTTTGGACTGGAAGGAATTACCAGATGGCGTACGAGGAGAAGGAGGGGGATACTGGAATTTCTACCGATGGGCAAGGACTTGTAGCAGAAGTCAAGAAGGCCTGCATGAACCAACCTTCCGAATTACTGATCGATACCACCCGCAAGGTGTTTGACAACTTTTTAAAAGCAGGAAAATGATGCCCAAAGGCCCTAGAGGAGAGAAACGTCCAGCCGATGTTATTGGAGCGGGGCGGGGAAGGGTTTCAGGCTCTGTGGTTTCGGTCTTGATTTCGGCTATCTAGCGTTGCGCTTCTTGTAATGTTACTGTCAACCTCTCGGAGGGGTAGCAACATGAAAATGAAACTTCTGACTTGTGCCGCTGTAACGGCAATATTAATAAGTTCGCACTTGGCCTACGCTGGGTGGTATGAAGATGCCGACGCTGCCTATAAACGAGGCGAATACGCTGCGGTTCTGACTTTTGTGAAACCTTTGGCTGAACAAGGGGACGCCAAAGGGGAAAACTTTTTAGGTTGGCTTTATTCTAATGGCCAAGGTGTACTGCGGGACTACGCTGAGGCCATCAAGTGGTATCGCAAGGCTGCTGATCAAGGCTTGGATAAGGCAGAGGCTAATCTCGGTAGGATGTACGAAGTCGGTCAAGGTGTAACTCAGGATTACTCTGAGGCAATTAAGTGGTACCGCAAAGCCGCTGATCAGGGATATTCCAATGCGCAGTTGTCCTTGGGTTATGCCTACACTCAAGGCCAAGTCGTGTCGCAGGATTACGCAGAAGCGTTAAAGTGGTTTCACAAATCTGCCGATCAGGGAAATTCCGATGCGCAGTCTGCGCTCGGTGTAAGTTACGCAAACGGTCACGGCGTGCCGCAGGATTACGCGGAAGGGATCAAGTGGTTTCGTAAAGCAGCTGATCAGGGAAATGCCGAAGGGCAGGAAAACTTAGGTATTATGTATCAGTTCGGCAGAGGCTTGCCGCAGGATTATGCTGAGGCAATCAAGTTGTTTCGCAAGGCCGCTGAGCAGGGCAATGCCAAGGGGCAACTTTCTCTCGGATATGCTTACGATGCCAGCCAAGGTGTACCGCAGGATTATGCTGAGGCAGTCAAGTGGTATCGCAAGGCCAATGAACAAGGTTTCGCCCCAGGGCAGGTAAATTTAGGCAGCGCGTATAAAGACGGCCAAGGGGTTCCGCAAGATTATGCGTTGGCAAGCAAGTTGTATCGCAAGGCCGCTGAGCAGGGTCATGCCCTTGGGCAGTTTCAATTAGGCCAAATGTATGTCCGTGGCCAAGGTGTGCCGCAAGACTATGTACAAGCTTATATGTGGTTTAATTTGTCTGCGGTTGGTTTTCCTCCAGCCGCGCAGAGCCGCGATGATGTAGCCGCCCTGATTTCGCCAGAACAATTAGCTGAAGCCCAGCGCTTGACGCGAGATTGGGGGGCGGCTCATCCTGCTTATTGGTCAGAACCCGCGTCGAACAATTCTCGTGTGGTGAGCACGTTTGCCCCGGCTAAGCTGAACCAAGCTGCACCAACCACGGCACCACTTTCTCCTGGAGCGCAACAGTTCAAAGAATTTCTCGAGCAGACTGAAAGCATGTCTTACCACCAGCTTGCGGCCATTGCGAGGGATTTCCCGAGATACGTCCCCGACCCAAAGAAGGCGCCACTATTTCGCGCCCCATCAGGTACGCTTTACAAGTACAATTTAAACGATCCCTCTGATCAGTTGAAATATCAAATGGACCTTGAGGCACAATTGCAGGATTCGATCAATCCGCAAGTTACTTTAGACAGGTCAATGGGAGTGAACGGCGGAGGCGCCCTTAAGCAGTGAACATATCGGCTCGTGATGCCTGGAATAGAGATATTCTGATCCTTCTTTCGCACATTGGTTCAGACAGGATCGCATTATCGCCTGACGTTTATTGTTTTCGGCTATGATCCACGCTGTTACTGCCCTGCGGCTCATATTTGGCAATTTTTCCAAAAAATTTATGAGCAACCAGGAAATGGGTACCTTGGTCTATAAAAATCCCCCTGCCCTTCAGGTGCGGAAAGAATTACTTACTTAGAGTAGGTCTAGTGTGTTGACGAAGTTTTGGCAGCCGATGATAGGCAACGGCATCAAAATGAAACCGGGAACAGTCTGCAAGTCTGCAATGAATGGCACCTCATAATCTAAAAATCTGAAATTTGATCGCGATGTGGGGCTGCGTGTGGGACTAACTTTATCAGTCAAACATTATCAAATAAAAACAGATACTTATAAAATAAATGGCGGAGAGGGAGGGATTCGAACCCCCGGTCGGCTTACACCGACTTCGCATTTCGAGTGCGACGCGATCGACCACTCTGCCACCTCTCCGCGAGGGGATTGCTGAAACCCCATGGTCGGGCCCGCGTGATAGCTGAAGGCTCCCTCGCCGCCAAGCCCCTTTTCGCGGTCAGTAATTGACAGCAAGGCTCACTCTGCTAGAAGCCCGCCCATGAGAACGTCTTCGCTGAAACGCACTAAAACCGCCTGAAGCCCTTCCCCGGTTAACTCCCCCGCGGGGGAGTTGGCCCCCGTAATGCCCGATGACAGAATGAAAATTCTTGGGGGGCGGATTAGAGGAACTACCGAAATGGGTTATAAAGTTGCAGTTGTTGGGGCCACCGGTAATGTGGGCCGCGCAATGTTGAACATTCTCGATGAGCGGAAATTTCCCATCGATGAGATTCACGCCATTGCGTCTCGCCGTTCTCTGGGCCGCGAAGTGAGCTTTGGCGACAAAGTACTGAAGTGCAAAGACATCGAGCTGTTTGATTTCTCCACGATGGATTTTGTGTTGATGTCCGCTGGCTCAGACGTTTCAAAAGTCTGGTCTCCCAAGATTGGTGCCATGGGTGTTATCGTCATCGATAACTCATCCTGCTGGCGTTATGATCAAAACGTGCCTTTGATCGTGCCGGAGGTGAACGCCCATGTGCTTGATGACTATATGAAGCGCAACAACCGCATGAACATTATTGCCAATCCAAATTGCTCCACCGCACAGTTGGTTGTGGCGTTGAAGCCCTTGCATGATGTGGCCAAAATAAAGCGTGTAGTGGTTGCCACTTATCAATCTGTTTCCGGTGCTGGCAAGGAAGGTATGGATGAGCTTTGGATTCAAACCAAAGGTTTGTTTGTAACCGATCGGCCAACGCCGAAGAAGTTCACCAAGCAGATCGCCTTTAACGTGATCCCTCACATTGATGTATTCATGGAAGATGGTTACACCAAAGAAGAGTGGAAGATGATGGCCGAGACCAAGAAAATCCTCGATCCGAAAATCAAGCTCACTGCCACTTGTGTCCGCGTGCCGGTGTTTGTGGGGCATTCAGAAGCTGTGAACATTGAGTTTGAGACGCCGATGAGTGCGGACGATGCCCGTGAAATTCTGCGTGAAGCGCTAGGTTGCATGGTGATCGATAAACTGGAAGATGGCGGTTATATTACGCCGGTGGAGAGCGCAGGCGACGACGCCACTTACATCAGCCGCATTCGCGAAGATGCAACCATTGAGAATGGCCTGAATATGTGGATCGTTTCTGACAATCTGCGCAAAGGTGCAGCTCTTAACGCCACGCAGATCGCTGAGGCCTTGATCAGCCGTGGGTTAATGAAGAAACTGGCGGCATAGCTGATCTGGCCGCCTAAGGCTGGCGTAACAATGAAATGAGCTTGCGCGATATATTATTCTTTATCGGCTTTGTTAGCCTTTGCCTTGCTGTGGGCGGTGTGTCTGGTTATTTCACTATGGCAGGTGTGCGCGAGTGGTTTCCGAGTTTAGTGAAACCTTCGTTCAATCCACCCAGCTGGCTGTTTGCGCCAGTGTGGACTGTGCTTTACATCATGATGGGCATTGCCGCTTGGCTGGTGTGGCGGCAGGGTGGCGACATTCATTTGGCGTTGTGGATGTTTTTCATTCAGTTGGCTTTGAATTTTTTGTGGTCGTTTCTGTTTTTCAATCTGCGCAGAATTGATGTTGCGCTTATTGACATCTTGGTTTTGTGGATCAGCATCGCCACAACCCTTTTCTTATTTTGGGGTGTTGATCAGCGCGCTGGTTTGTTGTTGGTGCCCTATCTTGCTTGGGTGAGCTTTGCAAGTTTGCTCAACGCTGCCTTCTGGCGACTGAACTAAGTTCTGCTCGAAATTCAGTTTTGTTTATATCCGCTGGTGTGGTTAAGTTTCGCGGATGTTAAAAGCTCTTGCATGGTTAACGGTAGCCCAGATTATTGGCATGGAAGGCAGCGCTTACGCGTTTGATCTACAGCTGCCCCTACAATGCGAGTTCGGAAAGAATTGTTGGATCCAGCAATATGCTGACCATGACCCCGGCACTGGCACCACTGATTACATGTGCAGCAGTGAAACTTATGACGGCCATGACGGAACTGATTTTCGAATACCCAATGTCACATCCGACATCGCCGTTGTCGCCGCCGCAGCGGGCGTAATTGTGGCCGTTAGAGATGGTGTTGACGATCGTTTAGCCACTACGCCTGAGCTGATAACAGCAGTTTCAAAAATTGAATGCGGCAATGGCGTACTAATCAAACACGACGACGGATTTGAAACGCAATATTGTCATATGAAGAAAGGTAGCGTTGTTGCCAAGGCCGGCGACAAAGTTGGTGCTGGAACTATTCTCGGAAAAGTTGGCTATTCCGGCGCAGCAGCTTTTCCACATTTGCATCTTTCAGTGCGGCACAATGAAGAAAAGCTCGATCCATTCAGTGGCCCAAACTCGCAAGATTGCCATACGCTGCCGCAAAGTCTTTGGGTCCCGTCAGCAGCGCTAGCATTGACATATCAGCCAGCAAGTCTGATGAATTTAGGGTGGGCCGATGGGCCTGTGAGCGCCGAACAATTAGATCAGGGCAGCCTTACAAGTTTCATGCCTGCACTCAAAGCGCCCGCGCTGGTTGGTTATGGGCGACTCATCAATCTTAAAGAAGCTGATGAACTGACCCTGGCAGTATCCGGGCCGAGCGGTGAAGTTGCAAAAAACAAACAGACTCTTGATCACGACAAAGCTCAATATGTGCTTTTCGCTGGCAAGAAAATCCATGCCGATTGGAAAGCCGGAACTTACAAAGTGAAAATTGAAGTGCTTCGCGTTGGTAAAACCATTTTATCGCAGGCGAGCGATGTTGAAGTTAAATAGTCGGTTACGTAATTTTTGAGAGAACCAGTTCTCGCTCTTTAGCTAATCCCACCCATTCATCGCCTTCGTCAGCAAAAATCAATGTGTAGGGGCCAAAGTAACCCGCATTTTCGCCCGCATTGATGCAAGCGGCGTAATCCTTCTCATCAAGTGCGGTGCCATTGAATTGGGCTTTGGCGTGGCAGAGTTGAGCGCGGGCAAAGATATTGGCGAGATCAGCATATTTCGTAACGCCGCCCCAGTTTCCGGTGTCTGCGAGGAAGCCTAATCCCGGCACACAATCTAACAGGTGATGCACTTCCTTTGGCGTAGCTGTAAGATCGAACCAGTTTTCCGTTACCAATTTAACGCCTTGGGTGGCCGCACTATTGGTCAGATGGGTTAGGCCTGAAACGGATAGAGCCAAAGTCTCTGCGTTGGGTTTTTGCTTTCCGGCAATGGCACGCGCGTGGATGGCACCTAATCTTGCAGCCACGCCGATCCATTTATTTATCCAAGCCATATGACGCGAACGCGTTGCGGGGTTGGTGATGTCGCCATCATCGATAAGCAAAGTTTGGATGACCACGCCTGATTCAGCAAAGGCTGAACGCACCTCTTCAAGATAGTGCGGATCGATCCCGGCTAAATGAAAATGGCAGAGTTCAACACGGGAATAGCCATGCTGGCGCAGGGCCGCAGGCAAATCCAGCACAGCAATTTCCGCTTTGCCGAAGGTTTGAACGGCAGGGGCTATGTCAGAGTCCGCTCGTCCATTGGCATGCGTAATGCCCAGCTTACGGTGCAGAGACCAGGTGGAGACGGCGATGCGGGGGTGGGGTGTAAGTTGCATGAGTTTATCCAAAGCATAAGGTCAAGCCTTATCCAGAGATATGAGTTTTGCTTAACTGTCGCTATCCATAACACAAAACTTGAATAGCTCCCTGGTTTCTTAGACACTTTGCCGTCTCTCAAACTCTAACTAGTGACTGAGCTGCTGCCGGTCTCGTGGACAGGATCTTAAGTTACACCTGCCTTTCTTTCGAACTCAATAGGGCTGATGTACCCAATTGTCGAATGTCGGC
>JAYVOQ010000049.1:0-2101 GCA_043757845.1 Hyphomicrobiales bacterium
CGACCACCAAGCCGATAACTTTTAGCGCCCTTAAGAATTACGCGTGCAACAACCATTTGTGATCCCCAAATATGGTTTGTTAAATTTCACCTTCAAGCATCAGCCCAAGCCGATGTTGATTCCCAAGACACAGGCATCGGTTTCTTCGATTTGCGTGGCAACGCGTGCCGTCATCGCAAATTCAGTGACCGAACTGAAAATGTTGCGGTCCTTTTCCATACGGATGTCCCGACCGATTCCGAGAATCAGGTTACGGAACTCGGTTAGCCACATTTGGCTTTCCGATTGGTACGTGATTTTCACGTCCGAAGGATCGGAAATCGCGCCGCCACCAGCGCGCGCAATCGTACCAGCAGCGTTGTTCAAAACATAATCCGTGGTGTTGATGAACGGTGTCACCGGCACGCGCGGGTTTTGATCAACCGACTGAAGAACAACGATGTCAGAACCAGAAACAATGTTCTTGTGCTTCAGGCTGACAGCCGTGGTTCCAGCAAGCGTCTTGTGTTCCGTGACCAGCGGGGTTTGCGGAAGAAGGGCAAGGGGGACCAGTTCGATACCGAACGGGTTGAGGTTGACTTGGCTGGTTGCAGCCGTGTCGCCAAGACCGGTGGCGCGGGAAGCCAAGTTGTTGCGGAACAATTGTTCCGTGGTGTCTGAAGCGAAGAACTTCAGGTTACGCTTGTTGCGTTTGAACTTCGAAGGCATTTCAACGATCATGTCGCTGAAGATTTGGTGCCCGATGTTCTGGTTTTGGTGGTCAACGACGTGAGTCGCGCCCGCCAACTTCAACCAACCGTCCTGAAGTGCAAGATAGGTGTCCACAACGACTTCCGTTGCAGAGCCGCCGTCAAGCAATTCGGATTCGAAACGAACTGGACCAAGCTTGTCGCCTTGGATGTAAAGTTCTTCCAAATCGTTGGAAAACTGGGTTGCCATGAGACGCATGATGGTGTCTTCCACCACTTCGCCTTCAAGGTTTTCAGTCACGAATTCATCAGACAGTTCCCAAGGAACCATGATTTCTTCGGGCTGAAGCGTGATCTTGCTGGTGCTGATCTTCCGGCGAAGGCCAGGATCAGTTGCTTCTTTTTTAGGAACAGCAACGCGACGGCCAACACCGATCTTGTCGATGTCCAGCTTGTCGTTGCGGAAGCGAACAACACGCACACGTCCTTGCAGTCCAGTGACATCGATAACGAAGTCAATGAACCGATCAGCTTGCGCGTCATTCAAACGACCAGCGGCTGCAATTTCTGCAGTCGTGATCGCGGCTTTTTGCAAAATTTCTTCGTTGCTCAACTTTTGCGCTGCACCCATTTTAGTATCCCTTTCAAAGCATTCAATGTGGGTTGTCTTAACCGCTGCAATTTCCTAATCGATCCCACTGTCACTTTTTCGCCGATTCGCTCCGTTTCCGGACCGATTCACGAATCGTGTCCACTGGAATCAACCCATGAAACACGGACTTTTCACGCGACGAATCAGGTTTCTGACCATCGTCAGAATCATCATCATCAATTGCATCGGAAGCACCCGCTGTCTGTTCAACCCCTTTCAGGCGTTCATCCAGCTTGGTAAGGGACTTCTGCAATTCACCTTGCTTGTTCATGCAATCGCCGAGTTCCGCCGTAACGGTTTCAAGGGACGATTGGAACTGCTTAGTGACCGCTAGAAGTGCAGCCTTCTTCTTACCGCCTGCATTCTTTTCCGTGTCATCCGTCGAAACGGGTTCCACAGAAGTGATCAGTTCAGTAAGTTTCGCCGCGATGTCACGAAGCGCTTGAAGGCGCGTGCGAGACATTTTGGCACCAGCTTTCAGGACTTGTTGACGCACAGCCTTGACGCTTTCACGAATCTCCGTGATCAACGACATGGTCTGATTATCGGCTGCAGCCGGTGCTGTCGCCGTTTCATCCGGTGTTTGTTCTTCCATCATCATCATGACCGCATCAAGCGCGCCAAGATTCAGTGAAAGCATTTCGTTCAGGTGCACAGTAACCATTTCATGCAACTGAAGCGATTGAGCCATCATGGCTTCAACATCGACAAGGCTTTTTTCGATTTTGGCGAAACGCTTGTTGACGTTATCGGCAAGCAA
>JAYVOQ010000050.1:0-28094 GCA_043757845.1 Hyphomicrobiales bacterium
AAGCTGTCGGAAAACTCATCCCGACATTCAAGCAACAAGAATGCGAAAACTACTTGCGCAATGCAGGTTATGCGTCAGCCTGAGTCAGAAAGACTCTAAACCCGCGAGGTGCTGGTCCAGAAACCAAAATTTCCGTATTATGGAACATAGGTATTGGCCCATAAGATACGAAAACCAGACCCTTAATATGCAGCGTAACAACCCAAAAAACAGCGATTTTCCCTGTTAATTCCCTGTTTGCAGAGAAAACATTGGCAGAGACCAGTTTCGCGGAATACTGCGTTTACCACCACCGTCAAACATTACGGCGCTTGCCTTCCAGTAAATCCAAAATGCTGCGCATGGCATCCAAAACATTGGTGCCAGGGCCAAACACTTCGGCCACACCTGCGGCCTTCAGAAAATCATAGTCAGCCCGTGGAATAACCCCGCCACATACCACGATGATATCTTTACGTTTTGCAATGTCCAACGCGCCGATCAATTCCGCGACAAGTGCTTTGTGTCCCGCAGCCAAAGATGACACACCAATCACTTGCACGTTTTCACGAACACCAAGATTTGCAGCTTCTTGCGGGGTTTGAAACAGCGGCCCCGTAATCACATCAAAGCCCAAATCACCGAATGCAGCAGCAATCACCTTCGCTCCACGGTCATGGCCATCTTGACCAAGTTTGGCGATGAGGAGTTTTGGGGTTTTGGTTTTTGCCAGTGTCGCAAAGCGTTCACTCAAAAGCCGATATTCAATGTCATCTTTGTATTCGCCGCCATGCACGCCCTTCACAACTTGCGGCGCAGCCTCATGCTCACCAAACGCCGTGCGCAACGTATCCGAAATTTCACCCACCGTGGCTCTTGCCCGCGCGCACGCAACTGCGGCTTCAAGTAAATTGCCGCTGCCTGTTTTGGTAACCGCCAGCAATCCGGCAAGCGACTCATTCAAACGAACACCATCGCGCGATTTTTTCAATTGTGCCAAACGCTTCACCTGCGCCTCTCGCACCGCTGAATGATCGATTTCCCGCGTTTCCAACTGCGCTTCTTCTTCAAGCCTGAATGTGTTCACGCCAACGATAATAGTTTCGCGCTTGTCAACCGACGCTTGTTTCAAAGTGGCTGCTTCTTCAATCATGCGCTTCGGCAGGCCTGCCGCAACAGCTTTCGTCATCCCCCCTTGCGCCTCAATCTCTTCCATCAGGGCCCATGCCTTGTCGGCCAGTTGCGCTGTTAGACTTTCGACGTAGTAAGAACCGGCCAATGGATCGGCCACTTGCGTGATACCGGTTTCATGTTGCAAAATAAGTTGAGTGTTGCGGGCAAGACGAGCCGAAAATTCTGTCGGCAGCGCGATAGCCTCGTCAAATGAATTGGTGTGCAATGATTGCGTGCCGCCAAGAACCGCAGACAATGCCTCAAAAGCTGTGCGAACGATATTGTTATAAGGATCTTGCTCTTGCAATGAAACACCAGAGGTCTGGCAATGCGTACGCAAGATAAGGCTTTCAGGCTTTTTCGCATTGAAGCTGCTCATCACGCGGTGCCACAGCAACCGAGCGGCTCGCAGTTTTGCAGCTTCCGCAAAAAAGTTCATGCCCACGGCGAAGAAGAACGAAAGTCGGCCGGCAAAAGCATCCACGTCTAAACCGTGCGCAAGAGCAGCGCGCACGTATTCGCGGCCGTCGGCGAGTGTGAAGGCAAGTTCCTGCACCAAGGTGGCTCCGGCCTCTTGCATATGATAGCCTGAAATTGAAATCGAATTGAACTTCGGCATCTTTTGGGCGGTGAAGGCGATGATGTCTGAGACGATCCGCATTGAAGGTTCGGGCGGATAGATATAGGTGTTGCGAACGATGAACTCTTTCAAAATGTCATTTTGAATAGTGCCTGAAAGTTCTGATGGCTTTGCCCCTTGTTCCTCACCAGCAACAATGAACATGGCCAGAATGGGGATCACGGCCCCATTCATCGTCATCGATACAGACATGTCTTGCAATGGGATTCCGTTAAAGAGGATTTTCATATCCTCAACGCTATCAATCGCCACACCAGCTTTGCCCACATCAGCGGCCACGCGCGGATGATCAGAATCATAACCACGGTGCGTTGCCAAATCGAATGCAACGGAAAGCCCCTTCTGTCCAGCGGCCAGCCCCTTGCGATAAAAAGCGTTGGATTCTTCGGCAGTTGAAAAACCTGCGTATTGCCTGATCGTCCAAGGGCGGCCCGCATACATCGACGCGTAAGGCCCGCGTAAATAGGGGGCTTCACCGGGCTTGCTCTGTAAATGCTCAAGTCCAGCAAGAT
Organism: Hyphomicrobiales bacterium; assembly: GCA_043757845.1. Taxonomy (GTDB): domain Bacteria; phylum Pseudomonadota; class Alphaproteobacteria; order Rhizobiales; family Aestuariivirgaceae; genus Aestuariivirga. The sequence goes on from JAYVOQ010000050.1 coordinate 2,305, forward strand.
CTGCGACCGTATAAAGCGGCTTCACTTCAATGCCATCTTTGTGTGGCTTGGTCATAACTCAAATTCCATAATGAGTTGATCAACCGCCAAGCTATCTCCAACCTTTGCTGCAACATGCTTCACTTTGCCATGACTTAAAGCGCGCAAAACATTTTCCATCTTCATGGCTTCAACAACCGCAATCGCTTGGCCCGCTTCAACAGTGTCACCAACTTTGACTGACAACGCACGCAGCAACCCCGGCATCGGGCAAAGCAAATGCCTTGATAAATCTTGAACCTTTTTGACAGGCATCAATTTTGCCAAACCAGCCACGTGAGGGGTTCGAACTTGCGCCAGAACATCCATGCCGCGGCGGCGCAAGCGAATGCCTTTGGGTGATACGGAAACCTTTACGCTCAAATCCTGCCCATCAAAGCGAAAATGTCCCAGCGTCTGGCCGGGTTGCCAAGCTGATGACACCATCAAGGCTTTCGCGTTATTTATTGCAATGTGATGGCCCACTGTTTCCTGAACCACGTGAGCAGCAACCCAATGAGCGCCTATTGTTACAACACAATCTTTGTTCAGTTTGCGCTGATGATTAGCAATTGTGCCGCTTACTTGTGCGGCGCGTTCTTGGGTTTTCACATGGATATAAGCAGCAACACGAGCGAGATTATTCAGATCATCTCCCTTCGCTTCAATACCCTTGAAACCTTCAGGAAATTCTTCTGCAATAAAAGCCGTGGTGATCTTGCCTTGACGGAACCGCTGATGCCCCATCACAGCCGATAGGAAGGGCAAGTTGTTGCCAATGCCTTCGACTTCAAATTCATCTAAAGCTTCTTGCATCGCGTCTATTGCTTGAAGGCGGTCTGGCCCCCAAGTGCAAAGTTTGGCAATCATCGGATCATAGAACACTGAAATCTCGCCACCTTCATAAACTCCGGTATCATTGCGTAAGATCGTCTTGTCGGAGTGTTGGCCTTCAACCGGCGGGCGATAGCGCGTCAGCCTGCCAATGGAAGGCAAGAAGTTGCGGTAAGGATCTTCAGCATAGAGCCGACATTCAATCGCCCAACCGTTAAGCTTCACGTCGGTTTGTTTAAGTGAAAGCTTCTCGCCCGCCGCCACACGAATCATTTGCTCAACCAAATCAAGGCCCGTGATCAATTCTGTGACCGGATGTTCCACTTGCAGCCGCGTGTTCATTTCGAGGAAATAGAAATTGCGGCTACGATCAACGATAAATTCAACGGTACCAGCAGATGTATAACCGACGGCTTGAGCCAAAGCGACAGCCTGCTCCCCCATCGCTTTGCGGGTTGCCGTATCCAAGAATGGCGAGGGCGCTTCTTCGATGACTTTTTGATTGCGGCGCTGAATGGAGCATTCACGTTCGCCCAAATAAAGCATGTTGCCGTGGATGTCGCCCAGCACCTGAATTTCAATATGGCGCGGTTCAGTAATAAATTTCTCAATGAAAATGCGGTCATCATCAAAAGATGATTTGGCCTCCGAGCGTGAAAGCGCAAAGCCCTCGCGCACTTCTGCTTCATTATAGGCCGCCCGCATACCCCTGCCGCCACCACCCGCAGTGGCCTTGATCATCACCGGATAGCCCAGGTCTTTGGAAATCTGCACCGCGTGGTCAGCGTCGCTCATCACGTCCATAAAACCGGGCACAGTTGAAACACCTGCTGCCAATGCCAATTTTTTAGATGCGATTTTGTCTCCCATCGCCGCAATGGCTTTGGGCGGTGGGCCAATAAAAACAATGCCTGCCGCTTCACAAGCCGCCGAGAAAGCGGCCTTCTCAGACAGAAAGCCATAGCCCGGATGGATGGCGTCAGAACCAGTCTGCTTTGCCAAAGCTATGATCTTATCCATCATCAAATAACTTTGCGCTGACGCAGAAGGGCCGATGTGCAAGGCTTCATCGGCCATTTTCACATGCAGTGCAGTTTTATCTGCATCCGAATAGATGGCAACCGTCTTGATACCCATCTTCTGGGCCGTCTTGATCACACGACAGGCAATTTCACCACGATTAGCAATGAGGATTTTAGTGAACATCTTCGTCACAGCGGAATCGTGTCGTGTTTTTTCCACGGTGTCTCCACTTTCTTTTTGCGCAAAGCTGCAAAGGCGCGTGAAATGCGTTTGCGCGATGAATGCGGCATAATCACTTCATCAATGAAGCCGCGCTCTGCCGCCACGAATGGATTGGCAAAGCGGTTTTCATATTCCGCGGTGCGTGCTGCAATTTTGTCTTTGTCTGCAAGTTCGCTGCGATAAAGAATTTCGACCGCACCCTTGGCCCCCATCACAGCAATTTCGGCGGTGGGCCAAGCATAGTTTACATCTGCGCCAATATGCTTTGAGGCCATCACGTCATAAGCACCACCGTAAGCCTTACGCGTGATCAGCGTCACCATCGGAACGGTGGCTTGTGAATAAGCAAACAACAATTTCGCGCCATGCTTGATCACGCCGCCAAATTCTTGCGCCGTTCCCGGCAAGAAACCTGGCACATCGACCAGCGTTAAAATGGGAATACTAAATGCATCGCAGAAGCGCACGAAGCGCGCGGCCTTGCGCGATGAGTCGATGTCTAACACGCCCGCCAGATGCAGCGGCTGATTGGCCACCACGCCAATAGATTGCCCTTCCATGCGAATGAAGCCCGTGATGATGTTGCGGGCGAAGGCTTCTTGAATTTCAAAGAAGTCACTTTCGTCTGATAAGGCCAAAACCAACTCTTTCATATCATATGGCTGCGACGCAGTATCGGGGATTAAGGTATCAAGTCGCGTTTGCATCTGTTCCGGCTGATCATGGAATGGCCGTGTGGGCGGAGCTTCGCGGTTTGACAATGGCAAGAAATCAAACAGCCGCCGAACCTGCTCCAGTGTTTCAACATCATTATCATAAGCGCCATCAGCCACGGATGATTTTGTGGTGTGGGTGACGGCTCCACCCAGCTCTTCAGCGGTTACTAATTCATTCGTCACGGTTTTCACCACATCAGGGCCCGTGACAAACATGTAAGACGTATCACGCACCATGAAGATGAAATCTGTCATCGCCGGCGAATATACAGCACCACCTGCACAAGGGCCCATGATCACTGAGATTTGCGGCACCACACCGGAAGCCGCGACATTGCGCTTGAATACTTCAGCATAACCCGCAAGCGAATCCACACCTTCTTGAATACGCGCCCCACCAGAGTCGTTTAGGCCAATGACCGGAGCGCCCATCTTCATGGCCATATCCATGATTTTACAAATTTTGCCGGCATGGGTTTCTGAAAGTGAACCACCCAATACGGTGAAGTCTTGGGCAAACACACACACCATGCGGCCATTGATCGTTCCCCAACCAATGACAACACCGTCACCCGGGATGATCTGCTTATCCATGCCAAACGCGGTTGAACGGTGGGTAACAAACATGTCATATTCTTCGAAGCTGCCCTCATCCAGCAGCACGTCAAGGCGTTCACGTGCCGTCAGTTTGCCCTTGGCGTGCTGGGCCGCTATGCGTGCTTCACCGCCACCCAAACGGGCTGCGGCGCGGCGCTTCTCCAATTCCTTGATGACGTTTTCCACAGGTTTCCAGACTTTTTTTGATTATTTAAGTGCTAGCCCAAGGCCGCAGGAAGGGCAATCTGCCTGATTGTGTCGCGTTTAGTATGTACACGGCTTTCAAATGATGTGAATTGATAAAAACGTGATGTGCGCACATCAAAAGGCTCTTGCGCAGCTCGGCGCAAGTCGGCATTGTTAAGTCGAATCCACATTGTGATCGAGTAATAATGAAAAAAACCTCTTCCCAAATCAAAGCCGATATTTTGGCAAAACTCACCTATTCGATCGGCAAGAACCCGGAAGTGGCCAATCGCCACGACTGGCTGGTGGCCACCACCTTGGCCTTGCGCGACGTTATCATTGAACAGTGGATGGATTCCACCCGCCGCGCTTACAAGACCCAAGCGCGACGCGTTTATTATCTGTCACTGGAATTTTTGATCGGTCGCCTGCTGCGAGACTCACTTAATAATCTTGAACTGAACGACGTGTTCCGCGAAGCTTTGAGTGACTTGAATGTAGATATAGACCTTACAGAAGCCTTGGAGCCGGATGCTGCGCTTGGCAACGGCGGCCTTGGCCGATTGGCGGCGTGTTTTATGGACAGCATGGCCAGTCTTGATATTCCAGCTTACGGTTATGGCATTCGTTATAATCACGGGCTGTTCCGCCAACTTCTGAAAGATGGTTGGCAAGTTGAAGTTCCCGAAAACTGGTTGGAAGACGGCAACCCGTGGGAGTTTGCCCGCCGCGAAGCCGCTTATAAAATCAGTTTCGGCGGCAAAGTTGAAACCACTGCCGGTAAGGAGGCTGCTGTTTGGCTGCCGGGTGAAACTTTATTGGCCACAGCATTCGATACACCCTTGGCAGGCTGGCGTGGCAAGCGCGTGAACACTTTGCGCTTATGGGGTGCACGAGCCCTTGATCCCATTCATTTGAGTGCTTTTAACAGCGGCGATTTTGCGGGAGCGGTCGCCGGCCAAACCCGCGCGGAAATTCTAACGCGCGTGCTATATCCTTCTGATTCCACACCGCAAGGCCAAGAACTACGTTTGCGGCAAGAATTTTTCTTCACTTCGGCGAGCTTGCAAGACATTTTGCGCCGTCACATGCAGCACTATGGCCAGATTGGCAATCTTGCAGACAAAGTTGCCGTACAGATCAACGACACCCATCCGGCGATTGCGATCGCAGAATTAATGCGATTGTTAGTGGACATTCATAACGTGCATTGGGACGAGGCTTGGTTGATGACACAAAAGATCGTATCATACACCAACCACACACTCCTTCCAGAAGCGTTGGAAAGCTGGCCGATGAGTTTGTTTGAAAATCTGCTCCCTCGACATTTGCAAATCATTTTCGCCATCAACGATCATTTGCTGGTTGAAGCGCATAACAAATTAGACGCAGATGCCAACTTCATACGCTCAATTTCCCTGATCGATGAAAATGGTGGCCGCCGCGTGCGCATGGGCAATCTGGCTTTCGTTGGCTCACACAGCATCAACGGTGTTTCGGCTTTGCATACTGAGTTGATGAAAAAAAGCGTGTTCAAAGATTTGAACAAATTGTTTCCGGGCCGCATCAACAACAAAACCAATGGCATTACACCGCGCCGCTGGTTGCATAATATCAACCCAAAACTCTCAGCCCTGTTTGCTGAGGTGGGTGGCAAGGAAACTTTGGACAACGCAGAGCTGTTAACGCGGGCCGCAAGTATCGAAAAAGACGCAAAGCTGACGGAACGTTTCGTTAAAATCAAAACCGAAAATAAAATTGCACTTTCGCACCTGGTTGAAGCAACGCTGGGCATGAAACTTGATCCTACTTTCATGTTTGACGTGCAAGTGAAACGCATTCACGAATATAAGCGCCAGTTGCTGAACATCTTGCAAGCAATCGATGCATATCTGCAAATCAAGGCCAACCCGGGCGGCAAATGTGTGCCTCGCGCCAAAATTTTCGCAGGCAAAGCAGCCCCAAGCTATACGCAAGCCAAATTGATCATCAAGCTCATCAACGATGTGGCAACAACAGTGAATGCCGATCCTGATATGATGGGCAAATTGCAAGTGGTGTTCCTACCCAACTATAATGTTTCTTTAGCCGAAGTTATTGTGCCTGCCACAGACCTATCAGAACAAATTTCAACGGCAGGTATGGAAGCTTCGGGCACAGGCAATATGAAGTTTGGCCTCAATGGCGCACTCACTATCGGCACATTAGACGGCGCCAATGTGGAAATGCGCGATCACGTGGGCGCTGAAAACTTCTTTATTTTTGGGCTTGAAACCGATGAAGTGGAAGCCCGCCGCGCCAAGGGCATTGACGGACATGCCGTAGTTGAAGCCTCGCCGCGCCTGCGTGCTGTATTGCGCGAATTGGCCAAGGGCACGTTCTCACCGGGTGAATCCTCACGTTTCAATGCGATTGCCGATTCCATCTATCATGGAGACTGGTTCATGGTAGGCCAAGACTTTGACGCTTATGTTGCAGCGCAAGAAACCGTTGACAAAACATGGCTGCTTCCAAAGGACTGGACGCGCATGACAATTCGCAATAGCGTCAACATGGGTTGGTTCTCATCAGACCGTACGATCAGAGAATATGCCCGTGATATTTGGAATGTCCCGACAGCTTGATAGAGTGAAACCATGGCCGATAATAAATGGAATACCAACGGCCCCGAAATCCAAGCCATCGTAGATGGCAGACATGCAGACCCGTTTAAGCTTATGGGGTTGCACAAAGTCGGCAAAGTCTTTGTAGCCCGGGCATATATTCCGGGCGCGGATATTGTGAATGTACAAGCGCTAGATGGCATAGACTTGGGCACGCTTGAACGCCGTCATCCTTCAGGTTTCTTCGAAGGGGAAGTAAGGGCCAAAGCCAAACAAGCCATTCGTTTTCATTGCATCAATGCGGGCGGCCGTTGGACAACGACTGACGCTTATTCTCTCGGGCCAGTTTTGGGCCCACAGGACGATTACTTCATTGGTGAAGGCAACCATCTCAGCCTTTACAATAAACTTGGCGCACACCCCTTGCACCATGAAGGTGTGGACGGCGTGCACTTCGCCGTCTGGGCTCCCAATGCGGAACGCGTTTCAGTGATTGGGGATTTCAACAGTTGGGATGGTCGACGCCACGTGATGCGCAAGCGCATGGATGTGGGTGTGTGGGAAATTTTTGTGCCCGAAGCTCATGTAGGGCAGGGCTATAAGTTCGAATTGTTGGATCACAACGGAAACTTATTGCCGCAGAAATCTGATCCGTTTGGTTTTGCTGCCGAACTTCGGCCCAACACGGCCTCTAAGGTTTCCGATATTTCCCATTTTAAGTGGAGCGACGGCGATTATCTGGCCAAGCGCGCGCAAGGCGATAAACGTCGTCAACCCATGACAACTTATGAAGTTCATCTGGGCTCTTGGCGGCGCGGTGTTGGGAATGAATTTTTGACTTATGATGAGCTGGCCGATCAACTGGTTGGCTATGTTAAAGACATGGGCTTTACACACATCGAATTGCTGCCGGTGTCAGAGCATCCCTTTGATCCAAGTTGGGGCTATCAACCCACGGGGCTGTTTGCCCCCACATCGCGCTTCGGTGATCCTGAGGGTTTTGCCCGCTTTGTGGATAAGGCCCATACAGCTGGCATTGGTATTATTTTGGATTGGGTGCCAGCTCACTTCCCCACTGATCAGCATGGCTTGGCGAATTTTGATGGCACGGCTTTGTATGAACACGCCGATCCGCGCCAAGGCTATCACCCAGATTGGAACACGGCGATCTTTAACTTCGGCCGCAAAGAAGTGTTGAGCTTCCTGCTCAACAACGCGCTTTTCTGGCTGGGTAAATATCACATTGATGGCCTGCGTGTGGATGCGGTGGCTTCGATGCTCTATCTCGACTATTCCCGCAAGGAGGGCGAGTGGATCCCCAATCAATTCGGGGGCCGCGAAAACTTAGAGGCGATTGCCTTCTTGCAGCGCGTGAATCATGAATCTTATGGCCAGCATCCCGGCGTTGTCACCATCGCTGAGGAAAGCACCGCCTTCCCCGGCGTTTCTAAACCCACTTCCATGAATGGCCTTGGCTTTGGCTTCAAGTGGAATATGGGTTTCATGCATGACACGCTGAAATACATGGGCCGTGACGGCATTCACCGCGAGCATCATCACAACGATCTGACCTTTGGGCTTCTCTATGCCTTCACAGAAAATTTTGTGCTGCCGCTGTCTCATGACGAAGTGGTGCACGGTAAAGGTTCACTGTTGGCCAAAATGTCGGGCGATGACTGGCAAAAGTTCGCCACGTTGCGGGCCTTCTACGCTTTCATGTGGGCCTATCCCGGCAAGAAGTTGTTGTTCATGGGCCAAGAGTTTGCGCAGTGGAAAGAATGGAACTTCGCGCAATCTCTAGATTGGCATTTGCTGGACGGCGAACCTCATAAAGGTATGCAAAGCTTGGTTCGCGATTTGAACAAGATGCACAGTGCAGTTACAGCACTTCATGCGCGTGACTGTGAGCCGGAAGGTTTCGAATGGCTGCTGGCTGATGAGCGCGAAACATCGGTGTTCGCTTGGGCCCGCCATGACGGCGAGGGCGGCAGCGTGGTTGCGGCGATTTCCAATTTCACCTCGGTGCCGCGTGAGAACTATGTTTTGCCCCTCACACAAGATGGCGAATGGCGTGAGGCGATGAATACGGATTCTGCCAACTATTGGGGCTCTGGCCTTGGCAACGCGGGCAAGATCATCGCCAACAATGGGCCATCGCATAATAAGCCAGCCTCTGCGCGTATCACCTTGCCGCCACTGGCCACGCTCTATTTTATAAAAGAAAACAAAAAATCTGGGAGAGTAAAATGACTGAACTACGCAAACATGGGCCACTTGCCCGTGATGCCATGGCCTATGTTTTAGCTGGTGGTCGCGGCAGCAGGTTGATGGAGCTGACAGACGTTCGCGCCAAGCCCGCCGTGCCCTTTGGCGGTAAATCGCGCATTATCGATTTTGCTTTGTCCAATGCCATGAACTCCGGCATCAGGCGCATCGGTGTGGCCACGCAATATAAAGCCCATAGTTTAATTCGTCATCTCACCCGCGGTTGGAACTTCTTCCGCACCGAACGCAATGAGAGTTTTGATATTTTGCCAGCCTCACAGCGCGTGTCTGAAGATCAGTGGTATGCTGGCACAGCAGATGCCGTGTATCAGAACCTTGACATTATTGAAGTCCACAACGTCAAATACATCGTCATTCTGGCGGGTGATCACATCTATAAGATGGATTATGAGTTGATGTTGCAGGAACATGCAAACTCGGGCGCTGATGTAACCATCGGCGTGCTTGAAGTGCCACGCATGGAAGCAACTGGCTTTGGCGTGATGCATGTGGATGAAAAAGACCAAGTTATCGACTTTATTGAAAAGCCAAAAGACCCTCCGGCAATTCCGGGTAATCCCAACGTTGCTTTGGCCTCAATGGGTATTTATGTTTTTGAAACCAAGCTACTGGCCAAACTACTCGTCGAAGATGCGGCCACGCCAGGCTCATCTCGTGATTTCGGAAAAGACATCATTCCGAAACTGGTCAAGGGCGGCAAGGCCATGGCCCACCGTTTCACCAAATCTTGCGTGCGCTCTCCATTAGAAAAAGAAGCTTACTGGCGCGATGTTGGAACCATTGATGCTTATTGGGAAGCCAATCTGGATTTATGTGAGGCTGTGCCATCACTTGATCTATATGAAAATGAATGGCCGATTTGGACTTATAGTGAAGTAACCCCACCCGCCAAATTTGTGCATGATCTGGAAGGCAGGCGCGGTTCAGCCATTGCATCATTGGTATCAGGCGGCTGCATTGTTTCTGGTGGTATGATCCGCCGCACCATGTTGTTTAGTGGGTGTCGGGTGAATTCTTACTCCTCGCTAGAAGATGCCGTGGTATTGCCGCGTGTGAATGTTGGCCGTAACGCCAGACTTTACAAAGTGGTAATTGACACGGGGGTGACTATCCCTGATGGCTTAATCGTTGGAGATGATCCCATTCTAGACGCCAAAAGGTTCCGCCGCTCTGAGAAAGGCATTTGCCTGATCACCCAGCCAATGATTGATAAATTAGGTCTTCAATGAAAGTACTTTCGGTTGCAGCCGAAATCTATCCCCTGATTAAAACCGGTGGGTTAGCCGATGTGGCCGGGGCCTTGCCCGCTGCTTTGGCGCCTCACGATGTTCAGATGGTGAGCTTTGTGCCGGGCTATCCGGCAGTGTTGCAGGCCCTGAATAAACCGAAAGAGCTGCACCGATTTGGCGAATTGGCCGGCGACCCAGCTGTGTTGCGTGCCGGCCATGCAAAAGGCTTGGATGTGATCGTGCTGGATGCACCGCACCTGTTCAATCGCCCGGGCAATCCTTATCTCGGCCCCGATGGTAAGGATTGGCCTGACAATGCCAAGCGTTTTGCCGTCTTTTCCGAAGTGGCAGCGGAACTGGCGCGTGGATCGTATGGAGATTATAGCGCCGATATTTTGCACGCGCATGATTGGCAAGCCGCATTGGCTTGCGCTTATTTGCGATATCGCGGCGGGCCAAAATCGTTACTCACCATTCATAACATCGCTTTCCAAGGCGTGTTTGCCCCTGAAACTTTTATGTCGCTTAATTTGCCACAAGAAGCTTACGGTTTAGACGGCGTGGAGTTTTACGGCAACGTCAGTTACCTCAAAGGGGGCTTGGATTCGGCCACTGCACTTTCAACCGTCAGCCCTACCTATGCGCAGGAAATTTGCACGTCAAATTACGGCATGGGGCTAGAGGGCGTGTTGCAAGCCCGCCGTGGCGCCCTCAGTGGCATTGTAAATGGCATTGATTCAGATGTGTGGAACCCGGCCACGGATACAAGCTTGGCGCAGCGCTTTGATGCAAAATCCATCGACAAGCGCAAAATTAATAAACGCGAATTAGAAAAACATTTCGGCCTTGAAGAAGGTAACGGGATTATTCACGGCGTCGTCAGCCGCCTAACATGGCAAAAGGGTTTGGATATTTTTGCAACTTTGCTAGACGACGTAGTGGCCGGAGGTGCGCGCGTGGTTGTATTGGGCAATGGAGAGCCCTATATCGAACAAGCCTTTCGCACCGCCGCTTTGAAACACCCTGGTCGCATTGGCGTGGTCACCTCTTACAGCGAGCCACTGTCACATCTCATCCAAGGTGGCGCAGACACCATGCTTGTGCCCTCGCGCTTTGAACCTTGTGGCCTAACACAACTTTACGGCTTGCGTTACGGTTGCGTTCCCGTGGTGGCGCGCGTGGGTGGATTGGCAGATACCATTATCGATGCAAATGACGCGGCCCTTGCCGCCCAAGTGGCTACGGGAATTCAATTCTCACCCGTAGATGGCCTGACTTTGCAAAGCGCTTTAAGTCGTGCGCAATGGCTTTACAATCAACCAGCAGTTTGGCGCGGCCTTCAACAGCGCGGCATGGCCAGTGACGTCAGTTGGGGCCGCAGTGCCAGGGCCTATGCGGATCTTTACAAAAACATTCTTTCTGGGTGACAGCATGATCAAGACAATTTCAACCAAACCTTTTTTCGACCAACGCCCCGGCACGTCGGGCCTTCGTAAGAAGGTGAAAGTGTTTGAGCAACCCCATTACACCGAGAATTTCATTCAGTCGATTTTCAACGTTCTGGAAAACTCTGAAGGCAAGGCGCTCGTGGTGGGTGGTGATGGCCGCTTCTATAATGACCGCGTTGTGCAAATTGCCATTCGCATGGCCGCTGCCAATGGCTTTGGTAAAGTGATCGTGGGCCGTAGTGGCCTGCTGTCAACGCCTGCGGCTTCCAACGTGATCAGAAAATTTGGCGCTTTCGGTGGTATCATCTTATCGGCCAGTCATAATATGGGCGGGCCTGATGGCGATTTCGGAATTAAATATAATGGCAGCAACGGTGGCCCGGCACCAGAGAAAATGACCGAAGCCATGTTTGTGCAAAGCAAAACCATCAGCAGTTACAAAATAAGCGATGCTGCCGATATTGATCTCAATAAAATTGGATCAAGCAAAGTTGAAGGCCTCACCGTAGAGGTGATTGACCCTGTGGCTGACTATGCCAGCCTCATGCAAAGCCTGTTTGATTTTGATTTAATCCGCACGCTGATCAAATCTGGCTTCAGCATGAAATTTGATGGCATGAGTGCAATCACCGGCCCTTATGGCACGCGCATTTTTGAGGAATTGCTGGGCGCACCCAAGGGCACCGTGATGAACGGCGTGCCGTTGCCAGATTTTGGCGGCCACCATCCAGACCCAAACCTTGTTCACGCCAAAGAGCTGTGTGACTTGGTGATCGGCGGCAAAGGGCCTGATTTCGGTGCTGCCTCTGATGGTGATGGAGACCGCAATCTCATCGTGGGTAAAGGCATTTATGTCACACCGTCAGACTCGCTTGCCATCATCGCGGCCAATGCCACCTCCGCGCTGGGTTACAAAAAAGGCCTCGCTGGGGTTGCGCGCTCCATGCCCACATCTTGCGCGGCAGACCGTGTGGCCGATAAGTTGAAAATCAACCGCTTTGAAACCCCCACGGGCTGGAAATTCTTCGGCAACTTGTTGGATGCAGGCAAGGTGACGGTTTGTGGCGAGGAAAGTTTCGGCACAGGCTCCAATCATGTGCGCGAAAAAGATGGCGTGTGGGCCGTTCTGATGTGGCTCAACATTTTGGCCAGCCGCAAACAATCTGTGAAGGACATTGTGCAAAGCCACTGGGCCGAATATGGCCGCAATTACTATACGCGCCATGACTATGAGGAAGTGGCTAGCGATGCGGCCAATGGTTTGATGGATCATTTACGTGGCAAATTGCCTTCACTCATCGGCCAAAACAAGATCGTGAAGGCTGATGATTTTGCTTATGATGATCTGGTCGATGGCTCGCACACTACAGGGCAGGGCATCAGATTGATCTTCGACAATGGTGCCCGTATTATTTACCGCCTTTCGGGCACGGGCACATCTGGTGCCACATTGCGTGTGTACATTGAAAGTTACGAAGCCAACGCTGCCAAGCATGGCCTAGACCCACAGGTGGCTTTGGCCAATCTCATCACCATGGCCCGCAGTGTGGGCGAAATTGAAAAGCGCACGGGCCGCGCTGTCCCCACGGTGATCACCTGATTTCTAATAGTCCAAAACTTGGCGTTCATCTGGTGGAAGGCGGTGCGGAAGTGGCGCTGTTCTCGCGCTATGGCACAGCCGCGTGGATTTGCAACTTTGTAGGCAGCACCGAAACACGCCATTCTCTCACTAAATTGGGCGACGTATTTTCCGGCTTTGTAAAAGGCATGAAAGTGGGAGACCGCTATGGCTTTCGCGTAGCGGGGCCGTGGTCGCCAGAAGAGGGCTATCTTTTCGATGAATCAAAACTGCTGATGGATCCTTATGCCAGAAGCATCACAGCACCTTGGTCTTACACGTCAGCCCTCAGCACCCGTGGCACAGACACGGCGAACTATGTGCCAAAGTCCTTGGCTGAGGCCGCACTACCTGATTTGCCATTGCGCAAAACCAAACCACCGCGGTTGATATATGAACTGAATGTGAAGAGTTTTACCAAGCTGCATCCGCAAATTCCGGCGCAGTTGCGTGGCACAGTGGCAGCGCTTTCCCATCCTGCCATCATATCCCATCTGAAGAAACTTGGTGTTGATACAATTGAACTCATGCCCATCCACGCGTGGATTGATGAGCGCCATTTAGGGCCTTTAGGTCTTACAAATGCTTGGGGCTATAACAGTGTGCAATTTTTGGCGCTCGATCCGCGCTTGGTGCCCGGCGGATGGGCAGAATTACGCGACACCGTTTCGGTTTTGCAAAAAAACGGCATTCAAGTTATTTTGGATGTGGTGTTCAATCATTCTGGAGAGAGTGACCAGTTAGGCCCCGCAATCTCATTTAGGGGGCTGGATAACTTAACTTACTATGCGCACACCAAGGGAGAGCTGCATAACGACGCCGGCTGCGGCAATACATTGGATCTAAATAACCCACCGGTGACGCAGATGGTTTTGGCAGCGCTGCGTCACGCGGTTTTGAAAAGTGGCGTGGATGGTTTCCGGTTTGATTTGGCAACTGTTTTAGGGCGCATGGAAGATGGTTTTCATGCCGATGCACCGTTGATACAGGCCATATCAAATGATCCTGTTTTGGGCAGCCGCGTTTTCATAGCAGAGCCATGGGATGTGGGCCCCGGGGGCTACCGCCTTGGAAATTTTCCGCCAGAGTGGTTGGAATGGAATGACCAATATCGTGACGCAGCCCGACGTTTCTGGCGCGGGGATTTTTGGTCTGCCAACAAAATGGCCACGCGTCTGAGTGGCTCATCTGATATTTTTGTTGGTCGCAAACCATCAAACAGCGTAAACTTTATTGCCGCTCATGATGGCTTCACCTTGCGGGATCTCACGCTATATGCTTCCAAGCTCAATTCTGCCAACGGTGAAAATAACCGTGATGGGAATAGTGCCGAGGTAACTTGGCCCAGCGGCAATGTGGAAGCTCTATTGGCCACGCTGTTTCTATCGCGAGGCACAATGATGATCACAGCCGGTGATGAATTCGGGCGCACCCAAAATGGTAACAACAACGCTTACGCACAAGACAATGAAATAACATGGCTAAACTGGCAAACTGCAAATCAGAAGTTGATCGACTATTTCAGCAAAATCAACGCGTTGAGGTCACAATATGAATCATTTTTTGAAGATCAATTCGTCGGTGAAAATGAAGCGCAATGGTTTAATGAATCAGGCAAACCACTTGATTGGCAACGACCAGAAAATCGCTTTTTGGGTTTGCTGTTGAAGCGTGGCAATGAAGCTTTGGCCATAGCACTCAATGCGTCGGATCATGACATAGCGCTCACCCTGCCAGAAATGAAATCGGCAAGTTGGAAGCGCATCTTCACATCATCAGAAAGTGCAAACTGTCCGCCATTTTCGGTTTGTGTCTACAAGGCCATTTCGAACTAGGGCTTCAACCGCTGCAACGTCACGTCAACGTCTAAAGTATTGAGACTGTCTAAAACGGTATATAAAAAGCGATTAAGATCCGACTTATCGGCATTGTTTATGCCTTGGTCATTTCCCAACACAAAATTGCGCAATGAAAAGCGGCGATCGGCAATCGCGATGGCAAGTTTCCGCGATAAAATTGGAATCTTTAAAGCCCCTTCCTCTTCCGGCCACGCGCTGCCAATTGATTCATTGATCACCGCCACAAACAAATCGATGCCAGGAACTTCAAATACATCTTGCGCCGCACGCAGCGATGGCAATACCCAATCCACCACAAAAAATACAATAATTCGGAATCCCATTTTACGTGCCGCGTTCAGAAAATCCAATTCGACAACAGTTTTGTAAAACGCCAGCATATGGCGCTGGGGCAAATCGATAACATAATCACGGCCCGGTGAGGCGAGGATTGTATCAAACAACTTCATCCGCCCTGCGATTTTGTCGAAATCAGCCAAAGAAGTGCGGCCCGGAAAATAATGCCGCAAGGGGCCTTCGGGCGCGTCAGTGTCCAGCACGAAAGGGTCTTTGCCATCTAGCAGCAAATAATCAACAATCAGCCGTGCCAGCAGAGTTTTGCCATTGCGGCTGGCGTCGGATGAAACAATATAGATAGTGGGCTTGTTGGCCACTTATTTGCCTTTATGGCGCAACACCGTCGTTCACGTTATTACGTTGCAAGGATTTCCTGCAACATCGCAACATGCGCAAATTCGGCATCAATTTCGGAACACCATTTGCGCACATAACCGCGCAGCACAAAGGAATACTTAGACGCATCGCCTTTGGCGGTTTGGTTAGCAATGAAGTTGCTGAACGTCACACCCGCCAGATCAACCTGCTCATAAGCCATTTCATTCAGCTTCGGCACAGTAATTTCTTGCGCCTTGGGAATGGCCGAAAAATACTTCTTATGCGTTGTATCATCCCATTCAAAGAAATTCGTTTCGTTAATAGAGTTACGGGCCACCAGATATTTCAGGCCCGGTAAATACTTTGCGATCTCACCGATTTCATCAAGCGACGCAATCGAAGGGCCGACAACGTGAATTAACCCTAGGTTGAAAACGCCATTGCGTGCGGCTTCCAACACACCGATGCGCTCAAACAGATCCAGTGAATATGATAAATTGCCAGCCTTCAAATCCACCACAGTGGCACGCACTGGGCTGTTTTCCATGGTATCCAGAACTTTCATCTGGTGAACAACGTCAGACAGATCAATAATTTCGGCCTGCGATGGATAAAAGCGGTTCAAACTGCCGCGCGGATTTTCAGTGTCAAAGGCGCGCGAGCTCACTTTGTTGCGCGAAAAATAGTCAATTAGGGCGCGAGAAATAGTGGTTTTTCCCACTCCGCCCTTATCGGCACCCACGAGAATGAGGGTTGGTTTCATCAGTTGCTCCCCGGATTTTATGTTCTGCCGCTGCAGCAGATTGGGCGATCCCTTATCATGTATAATAATTCAAGTATAGAAATAATCAGGCTTATAAAATGAAGTAAGTTGATACTCTAAAGGGAAATTTGCTATCACTACAACCGCTCAAATTTGTTTTTATTTGTAAGGAATTTATCGTTCATGAACAGTCTGATCCTTGGAACTATTCTGTTTGCGGGTCCACATTTTCTATCAAGCTTTGCACCCGCGCAGCGTGACCGATTACAAGCGCGATTTGGTGAAGGCGCTTTTAAAAGTGTTTATGCCGTTGTTACATCGATTGGCTTGATCTTGATGGCTTACGCTTATTGGGTCACGCGCGGTTCAGGCGAAATGCTTTATGAACCGCAGGGAACGATGCGCCATGCGACCATGGGCTTGGCAACACTGGGTATGATATTCTTGGCGGCAGGCCATGGTAAAAGTCACATCAGACTGTGGTTGCAAAATCCGTTTTCGATTGGCATCGCACTGTGGGCCATCGGCCATTTGCTGAGTGTTGGAAAATTGGCCGCTGATTGGCTTTGGCTAACGATGTTGGCAGTGGCTTTGGTTGATATTGTCGTATCAATGGCGCGCGGCAAAAGGCCAGAATTTCAACCGGCATGGCGATCAGATATCATTGCTGTAGTTGTGGGTTTGGTGCTTACCGGATTGCTGGTCAGTCTTTTCCATCCTTACGTGCTTGGGGTGCGGTTAGCCAGTTAGGAACCAACTAATGAAATTTGGTTTTAGAAAGCCTAGCTTCAAAAAAAGGCTATCGGCGCGAACCTCTTGGAGGCGGGTTCTTCGTCATAGAATGGGCCTTAAAATGCCGCGTGGTGGCGGTTTTATAAGTGATCCAAAGAAATTCGGTTATAACAAAGTCTACAACAGAACTTCATCCCCGATTGCAAATAGTGCGATGCTCATCGTCGTTCTCGTTCTACTCGTTTATTTTTTTAGATGAATTTTTTCAGGGATCATTTTCAAATGCCGCCCCGGCCTTTTATGTGCTTCGGTTGCGCCTGCAAGGGCAGGGGCCTTAGGGCGGGTGCGGTCATCAAGAAGTGTAACTGTGGCCAAGCTTAATCATTAGCTTAGCCCGCCATTGCCCGCCACCCCATCCCTCGTCTATGATGAGGCCATGTCGCAACACACGTCGCAAAAACGCATCACCGCACCCGATATTCGCGCAAGGAAGGGTGGCCAACCCATCGTCTCGCTCACGTCCTATCACGCGCATACGGCAGCGATTGCCGATAAATATGTGGACTTCTTATTGGTGGGTGACAGCTTAGGCATGGTGATGCACGGTTTTGAAACCACTTTACCCGTTCCCCTAGAACTGATGATTATGCATGGCCGCGCTGTAACCAGAGGGGCCAAACACGCCCTTGTGGTGGTTGATATGCCTTTTGGGTCTTACGAAGAAAGTCCGGCCCAAGCCTTCCGCAACGCTGCGCGGGTGATCAAAGAAACAGAATGTGGGGCGATCAAAATTGAAGGCGGCTCGCGCATGGCGGAAACTATCAAGTTTTTGTCGGAGCGGGGCATTCCAGTGATGGCGCATATTGGTTTGACACCGCAGTCCATCAATGTTTTTGGAGGCTTTAAAACCCAAGGCCGCGAAAAGGCGCAATGGGCAGCCATTGAGGCAGACGCGATAGCCGTTGATCAAGCCGGAGCTTTCGCCGTGGTGTTGGAAGCAATTGCGGAGCCGCTGGCGGCCAAGATCACCAAACTGGTGGATATTCCGACGATTGGCATTGGCGCTTCAGCGGCCTGCGATGGCCAGATATTGGTGATGGAAGATATGTTAGGCCTAACGCCCAATGTGCCGCGGTTTGTAAAGGAATTTGGCAAAGTGGCTGTGGCCATTGAGGGGGCCATTCAGGCCTATGCCGAAGATGTGCGATCGCGCAAATTCCCCACCCCTGAAAACACCTATGCGGTGAAAGACTGAATTGCCTTGATTTGGCCCTTGGGCTGCCCTACCCAGTTTCAGATTCGAGGAGCCCCACGTTTTGAGTGAGAACAATGATGGCATCTTCCGTGAAGTGGACGATGAAGTTCGCCAGGAAGAATATAAGAAATTATGGGAGCGTTACGGCCGCTATTTCATGGTGGCTGGCGTTCTGTTCATTGCCGCCATTGCGGGATGGCAAGGCTATAAATATCTGCAATTGAAGCAGGCCCAAGATGCCAGTACGGTTTATTTTGATGCTTTGAAAAAGGCCGCAGATGGAAAACAAGATGATGCACTTTCTGCCCTTGCCGCAGTCAATCACCCGGGCTTCGGACAACTTGCCAAATTAGAACAGGCCGCACTGATCGCTGCAAAGGGAGATGTGGATAAAGCTGTTGCAACTTATGATGCCTTTGCCGCCGATTTGGGCAATGAACCTTCGCTTGCTGACGTGGCGCGTATCCGGGCAGGTTATTTGTTGGTGGATACGCAATCGCCCGATCAACTGCTCACTCGATTAGGTCGTTTTGATAAAGATGATGTGCTTTGGCACAATGAAGCGCGTGAGATTTTCGGTTTGTCAGCTTACCGTGTCAAAGATTACGCCATGGCGAACCGTTATTTTAATGCCATCGTTTCAGATATCAAGGCTACGCAAGGCCAAAAGCAACGGGCCCAGCTGATGTTACAGCTGATCGTTCCTAACCTTCCCGCGAAATGAGGAAAGCATGAAGATCTTTATTATTGTTGGCCTATCGCTCAGTCTGCTTGCGGGCTGCTCCACCTTGAAACGCGCCACGGGCCAAATCGATGACACCGTGTTGCCCGGCCAACGCCAAGAGGTTTTGCCGCCCGATCAACAACAGGCGCGTGATCCATCAATCACCGGTCAGCCCGCACCGCCTTCAACTATGCCAGCCCAGCCCCCAGTGATTGCGCCCACGCAAAAACAAGCAATGAGATCTGTGGCTCCAGGAAATCCAGCACCGCTCGCACCTCCATCTGATGCTGCCGCTATCGCCGCTTGCGATCCCAAGGTTGATTTATGTCCAGAGGCTTTACCACCAGACCCACTGCCTCCGCCTTCACCTTTGATACTTGAAAAAAAGAAAGTTAAAGCGGCAGCCAAGGGCAAAGCTGGCACGGAAAAAGTGGCCGATGCCAAGCCAATGGCCAAGAAGCTGGTGAAGAAGAAAATTTTAAAAAAGAAATCGCCAGCCAAAGCAGCAGAAACTCCCTCTGTTCCCGCAGCGCCCGATAGTACGCCGCCCGTGCCAGCGCCACCGAAGCCTCAAGGGCAATGACAGTTATCGTTGCCATCTTAGGGCGTCCAAATGTGGGCAAGTCAACGCTGTTCAATCGTTTGATTGGGCAGAAGCTTGCGTTGGTTGATGATCAACCGGGTGTTACGCGTGACAGACGCGAAGGCCATGCCCAAATTGCTGACATTGAATTCCAGGTTTTTGACACGGCAGGCTTTGATGAAGCCAAACGCGGCAGCCTTGAAGACCGCATGAGCGACCAAGCTGCCGAAGCAGCGCGCTTGTCAGATCACATCTTCTTTGTGATTGATGCAAGAACAGGTGTAACCCCAGTTGACCGCATGTTTGCCGAGCGGATTCGCAAACTGGGCAAGCCCGTTACCGTGTTGGCCAATAAATCTGAAACCAAAGCCGTGCAACAGCAAGTGCATGAAGCCTATAAGCTGGGCTTTGGGGAACCGTTTCCCATCTCAGGTGAACATGGTGAGGGCCTGGAACATATCTACGGTGTGGTGAAGCCGTTAGTATTGAAAGATCGTGCGGCCAATCCGATTGCTGAAGAAGAAGAAATTCAAGAACCCTTCAATCCTGATATTGAAGCGCCAGATCGTCGCGATAAACCTTTGCGCCTTGCTATCATCGGCCAACCCAATGCTGGCAAATCCACCTTGGTCAATTCTATGCTGGGAGAAGAGCGTATGCTCACCGGGCCAGAAGCTGGCATTACGCGCGATGCGATAGCCAATGATTGGGAATGGGACGGCCGCAAAATCAAATTATGGGATACGGCAGGCATCCGCCGCAAAGGCAAAGTGAAAGAGAAGTTAGAAAAACTTTCCGTCCATGACGCGCTTCGTGCTGTAAAATTTGCTGAAGTTGTTGTGGTGTTGGTGGACGCCTCCTTCTCCATCGAAAAGCAGGATCTTACTTTATGTGATCTGGTTGGTCGAGAAGGCCGCGCCATTGTGCTGGCCTTGAGCAAATGGGACCTGGTGGAAGACAAAAACGCCGCCCTGCGCAAAGTGAATGAAATTATGGAAGACATATTGCCAGATATTCGCGGCATTTCAATTGTCACACTTTCTGCCAAACAGGGCCGTGGCGAAGACCGATTGATGAAAGCCGTGATGGATGCAGACCGCAAATGGAACATTCGCATTAGCACAGGAAAATTCAATCGCTGGCTGGAAGAGGCTATACAGCGCAATCCTCCGCCAGCCCCATCGGCACGGCGCATCAAAATCCGTTATGGCACGCAAGTGAATGCGCGCCCGCCAACCTTCGCACTCTTCGGCAATCAGCTGGACAAACTGCCGCAATCTTATCAGCGCTATTTGATGAATGGCCTTCGCGAGACATTGAAACTGGACGGCACGCCGATCAGGTTTGTGTTTAGAGGATCGAAAAATCCGTTTGATGATGGTCGCAAATAGCTAACCTTGCTTAATCAGTCCACCGGCAGTGTATCTAAACACTGCGCCAGAAACGGTAAACTCTGCGGCGCACATTTCAATTAATGTCGCGGCCACGTCTTCAGGGGGCGGCAATGTCTTTGGGTCTTCGCCAGGCATGGCTTGGGCGCGCATTTTTGTGGCCGTGGGGCCGGGGCTAACGAGATTGGCACGCACATTGGTTGTCGCCGTTTCGGCACTATAGGTTTTCACCAAGGCGTTGAGCGCGGCTTTTGAAACGGAATAAGCCCCCCAATAGGCAGGCGCAGTATAGGCAACACCAGAAGTGACAAACACCGCACGGCCCGCGTCACTCATCCGCAACAATGGATCAACCGAACGCAGCATTCGGTAGTTGGCGGTCACATTCACCGCCATCACTTCATCCCAAACTTTCTGATCAAGATGTGGAATTGGCGTAAGCTTGCCCAACACGCCAGCGTTGCCCACCAGAATATCCAACTTCTTCCATCGTTCGAAAATCGCAGCACCCAAGCGGTCGATACCAGCAAAATCCAGAATATCCATCGGCACCAAGGTGGCACTGCCGCCTGCGGCTTTCACTTCGTCATCCAGTTCTTCCAGCCCGCCGTGGGTGCGGGCGGTGGCAATGATGTGACAGCCTTGCTTTGCTAGGCCAAGGGCTATGGCACGGCCCAAGCCCCGCGATGCGCCGGTTACAAGCGCAACTTTGCCGTCAAATTTTTCAGACATCAGCCGGCCTCAGCCAGCATGGCGCGTAACTGCGTGGGTGCGGCACCGCTCAGATCGGTGAGAGGCGTGGGATATTCGCCGGTAAACCCATGGTCGGTAAATTGCGGATTGTGGGCATCGCGGCCAGCGTAACCGCAGGCTTTGTAAACGCCGTCCACAGAAACAAAAGCCAACGACTTTACACCAATGAATTCCCGCATTTCTTCAAGTGTATGTGTGGCGGCCAGCAAGGCTTTGCGCTCTGGCGTGTCGATACCATAAAAATCCGGGTGTTTAATTGGCGGGCTGGCAATGCGCATATGCACTTCTGCCGCGCCAGCCTCATACATCATCTGCACAATTTTAACCGACGTTGTGCCCCGCACGATGCTATCATCCACCAATACAATGCGCTTGCCCGCGACGACAAATTTGTTGGCATTATGCTTCAGCTTCACTCCCAATGAGCGGATGTGTTGCGAGGGCTCAATAAACGTGCGGCCCACATAGTGGTTGCGAATAATCCCCAGTTCAAACGGAATGCCAAGCTGTTGCGCAAAACCAAGTGCTGCGGGAACGCCTGAATCTGGAATGGGCACAACCACATCAGCGTCCACCGGGGCTTCCAATGCCAACTGAACGCCAGTGGCTTTGCGCACTTGATAAACTGAACGCCCGCCCAAAATGCTATCGGGTCTTGAGAAATAAATATATTCAAAAATACATGGCCGCGCTGGCTGTTTAGGGAAGGGGCGCAAGCTTTCAATGCCATCGTCTGAAATCACCACCACTTCGCCGTTCTCAACTTCGCGCACAAATTTTGCGCCGATAATATCAAGTGCAACAGTCTCAGAACACAGAATATAAGCGCCGTTGAGTTCGCCCAAAATCAACGGTCGAATGCCAAGCGGATCACGCGCACCGATTAACTTTTTATTGGTCATCGCCACCAGAGCATAAGCCCCTTCCAACTGGCGCAGCGCATCAACATAGCGTTCCATCAAACGCTTTTTGGGCGAGCGGGCGACCAGATGCAGAACGGCTTCGGAATCAGACGTGGATTGATATATGGCCCCGGCTGCAATTAAATCGCGCCGCAAGGTCAGCCCATTGGTAAGATTGCCATTGTGTGCAATGGCGAT
Organism: Hyphomicrobiales bacterium; assembly: GCA_043757845.1. Lineage (GTDB taxonomy): Bacteria > Pseudomonadota > Alphaproteobacteria > Rhizobiales > Aestuariivirgaceae > Aestuariivirga. The sequence goes on from JAYVOQ010000050.1 coordinate 24,899, forward strand.
GCCGCCCGCCGCAAGCTCCGCAAACAGCGGTTGCACATTGCGCAAAATTGTCTCGCCTGTGGTGGAATAACGCGCATGGCCTAAAGCCCTTGTGCCTTTCAAGCGGTTGATCACTTTTTCTGACGAAAAATGATCACCCACTAATCCCATGCGCCGTTCAGAGTGGAAGCGCTCGCCATCAAAGGTGACGATGCCCGCCGCTTCTTGCCCACGATGTTGTAATGCATGAAGACCAAGCGCTGTAAGGGCTGCCGCATCGGGATGGCCGAATATGCCGAACACGCCGCATTCTTCGCGTAAGGTATCTGCGTCTAAATCGAAATCAAGCTCTGTCATTGCTTTTTAGTGTCCGTGCTTTGCACCAGATTGTTTAAGCCCTGTTGTTGGCTGCTGTTGATGCCGGTTTGGTCTTTCGGTTTTTGCACCTCAGCCCCATTTCCAATCAGCGAACTGTTTGAAAGTGTTTCAGCAATTTCCGGAGGCATATAAGTCATCATGGTTTGCGAAACCCAGCGAATGGCGGGCATCGACACAGCGTTGCGCACCCAGTCTTCTTGTTTTTCAACTGGCAACAGCCAGCTGTAAAACAAATAGCAAATGGACACAAAAACCAGTCCGCGGGCAAGGCCGTAAATAAACCCAAGGGTCCGGTCAAATGCGCCCGCCCCAGAATCAACCACACGATCAGATATTTTTACGCCAATGACCGAGAGCACCACGAGCGTTACAATGAAAGCTCCCGCCGCCACCGCCACTTGGGCAATTTGCGGTTTCGTTGGATCCACATGCGGTAACACCAAATCCATAATGGGCTTTTGCTTTGTTGCAAACCAAGCTGCACCTGCTGCCAAGCCCCAAGCGGCCAGTGAAAGCAGTTCACGCGTAAAGCCGCGCGCCAAGGCCAAAAGGCCTGAAACCAGCATGATGCCTAAAAGAATGAAATCAAGAATTTGAAACATGAAATGCCCTTGGTGTCGTTGGCCCCTCATATATGCAAATATCGGCGGTTGTTCTAGTGTTTAAACAACTTATCCTTTGGCGACTCCGTCAAAAGTCAGATTGATCTAAGCAATTCTCCGCAAACCCTTACTGCGCGAAGCCACCCACGCCACCAGATCGGCCACAGTCTCAAGTTGCCGTGTCTCCAAGCTGGGTTTGAAGGCCTTATCGGCAAAACCTGCAACAACAGCATGAGTTAGGCCCAGTTTCTGCGCCTCTTTCAGCCGTGCCTCGGTTTGGCCCACGGGCCGAACAGCACCAGAAAGGGCAATCTCACCGAAAAGCACCGTGCCATGCGGAATGACGGTATCTGACAGAGACGACAGTAACGCCGCCGCCACGGCCAAATCAGCAGCAGTTTCTTTCAGCCGCAAGCCGCCTGCAACGTTCAGATAAACATCATGGTTAGACAGTGAAACGCCGGCCCGCGCTTCCAATACCGCCAAAATCATCGCCAGCCTGGTACCATCCCAACCCACAGCGGTGCGGCGCGGCGTGCCCAACGATGAGGGCGAAACCAAAGCCTGAATTTCCACCAGTAAAGGCCGCGTACCTTCGACGCCTGCAAACACCGCAGTGCCCGGAGCTGGCCGCTCACCCTCGCCCATAAACAACCGCGACGGATTGGTAACTTCACGTAGGCCACCGTCTGACATTTCAAAAACACCAATTTCATCGGTGGGCCCAAAACGATTTTTAACGGCGCGCAAAATGCGAAACTGGTGGCCACGATCACCTTCAAAATACAGCACCGTATCCACCAAATGCTCAATCACCTTGGGCCCGGCAATCTGCCCATCTTTGGTGACATGGCCGACCAGCAACACGCAAGCCCCTTTGGATTTAGCAAAGCGCACTAAAGCCTCAGAGCCAGCCTTCAGTTGTGACACCGTGCCGGGGGCCGACTCTATCACCGGGCTCCATAAAGCTTGCACCGAATCAATCACCACCACCGCGGGCACTTCGCCTTCGTTCAGCGTGGCTAAAATATCAGAAACATTGGTTTCCGCCGCCAGCAATACAGGCGCGTGTGCCAGCCCCAAACGCGCTGCCCGCAACCGTACTTGCGCGATGGATTCCTCACCTGTCACATAAATCACGCGTTCTCCAGCTGCGCCAAGTGCCGCCAAAGCTTGTAACAATAAAGTGGATTTGCCGATGCCGGGGTCACCCCCGATCAGCACAGCCGATCCCGGCACAAAGCCCCCGCCCGTCACCCGGTCTAATTCCGCTATGCCCGACAGAATACGCGGCGGGGCAGGGCTCTCGCCCTTCAAATCCACCAAACGCGCCGATCGCCCGCGTGGTAAAGCCGCACCTTTGGCACCTGAGGCAGGAGGCGCAACATTCACGCGCTCTTCAACGATTGTATTCCACTGGTTGCAAGAACCGCATTGCCCAGCCCATTTGTGCGAAACATCCCCACAAGATTGACAGACGTAATTGGATTGAGATTTGGACATGCGTGTTCCATATCATAGAACATAAAGTGAACGCAAGATGCAAGTGGCACAAAGTCGCAATTTACACATCTTGAACTTTCGCCCATTTCGGTGCAATTACACCATGTCGTCAACATTTTGAAAGGAGGTGATCCCATGTCGAGTGAGTTCAACTTATATAGAGCGTTCGCAATGCGGATTGCTGGATCTGCGGGAGCAGCCTCCCTCTGATCCACCGTTATTGGGGCGCATAGCAGTGTCTCACGGCAAAGGCCTCCACCGCTGGTGGGGGCCTTTGTTTTTTGGGGGGCGTGAGCTAGTGGTTACGACAACACAGTGAAGCCAGTAAAATGCACTGTCGCCGTAATCCCACTTTTGATGAGGTTGTGCACACTTTCACGCATACACGTTGCGATCGTATCAAAATCGGATTGGCTCGATCAATGTTGGACGCTTGCCAATAGCGGGCTATGCTGGCGGAGCACTACCACCTTTAACGCGCTCCCAAAATTCTTCTCGACCATTCGTTTTTGGAAATTCTAAAGTTGGAATGGGAACTCCAAGGAATTTGCATAAGGGCTCCCACCCTTGCTTGACTTCATAAATCAACAGATTTTTAGCGGGAATAACCTCTTTTACAGCTTCGGTATGCGCAACAAATGCCTTTGCGAGCCCAGCCTTATCTAAACCAGCAGGAAAGCCAGTTTTGGCTATCACCGCAGTCCCCCAATCAATCCACGGATGCATATGCGGAG
>JAYVOQ010000051.1:0-7567 GCA_043757845.1 Hyphomicrobiales bacterium
AGCCAGGCCCAGCAACTTTAGCCCGAGGCCTTCAAAAATATCACGCCGTCAAATATGGAGCCAAAATATCAGTTGGAATTGTGTGAATCAGATAGCGGCAATCCCGGGGCGGTTCATACCGATCACAACCTTACCTTCGGCATTTAGAGCTGATGCTTTCGGATATGACCGCCGATAACCGATTATGACTTTGGTTTTGCGCAGGGTGGCGACGCGACTGGCTTCTCGAGTTTCCCTCCAACCTGATTGCTTTTTGCTGGGTCAGCAGCTCTAATCCTTTGCGTGCTGTTGCGGTGCTGCTTACAGCCCCTTTAGGCAATCCAGCCTCTGGTCGCAGCCAACCCAGACAAAACATGGACCATCAGTCAGCCTTTGAGCTTGACTGGGCTGCGCTTGTTTTATTGTAATAAAAGCGCGTTGATCGTGATCAAGAAGACCATCTATTCCGAGCTCACTCAGTTGGGTCGAGACACACAAATCCCGCAAAGCCCGCAGGAAGCTAAACTTGAAAAAGTGCCTAACCCTCAAGGTCAGTGAACTATTGTGTGCGTTTTACCGCACCTGAATTTACCTCCCTTTGCCCGATGACGGGGCAGCCGGATTTTGCCCATTTGGTGATTGATTATATCCCCAACAAATGGCTGGTCGAAAGTAAATCGCTCAAACTCTATCTGAGCTCGTTCAGAAATCATGGTGCGTTCCATGAAGACTGCACCATAACCATTGCCATCCCGACATACTGTCAGACAGTCATGGCATTGAACGGCTGCCGGATGTTGAAGGCAACAAGACACCTAAGAAAAAGTTCAAGGCTTACCCTATTGTCTACTTCCACATCGATATCGCCGAAGTGAGAACCGCAGAAGGAAAGCTGCATCTCTTCGTTGCCATCGACCGCACCAGCAAGTTTGCCTATGTCGAGCTTCACCAGAAAGCCACAACTGCCATCTCAAAGCAATTCCTCGACAATCTGGTTGCAGCGGTTCCCTACACCATCCATACGGTTCTCACCGACAAAGGCATTCAGTTCACCGATCCGACTGGGGAGAGCTGGACGCCTGTCGATATCAGGAAGATACGGGCAGAAGGAAAGCTGTTCAGGTGCCATGCTTTCGAGAGTGGTTGTGCCAACAATAACATCGATCACAGGCTCACCAAGATCAAGCATCCATGGACCAATGGTCAGGTCGAACGCATGAACCGAACGATCAAACAAGCGACTGTTCACCGCTACCATTATGATACTCACGACCAGCTCAGTCAGCACCTCACTGACTTCGTCAATGCCTGCAACTTTGCACGACGTCTCAAAGCTCTTAAAGGCCTGACACCCTACGAGTTCATCTGCAAATGCTGGACAAATCAGCCCGAAAGATTTAATCTAAACCCTATCCATCAAAGGCCGGAACTGAACACCTAATATACTTCGCTTCGACTTCATTGATTGCGTTAACATTGCTGGCGGAACGTCCATTTTGGTCGAAGGTTTCCCTCAAAAATGCATCGGCGATGGCTTTGGCCAATTCGCTGCCAATGACGCGGGCACCCATGGTGATGATCTGGGCGTTATTCGACAGGGCCGCACGTTCGGCAGAATAGGTGTCGTGCGTCAATGCGGCGCGAATGCCGGGCACTTTGTTTGCTGAAATGCAAACGCCTATGCCGGTTCCGCAAACGAGAATGGCACGGTCGTATTTTCCAGCAAGTACATCATTGGCCACACGTTCTGATAGGCTGGCGTAGAATGTATCGGGGCCTTTGTCAGTTCGTGAGATTTCAGCCACCTCATGTTTGGTTTTGAGGTGATCGGCCAGCACTTTGGCAAGATCTTCACCTGCGCTGTCTCCGGCGATTGCAAGTTTCACGTTGTTCTCCTTCACAGTTTGGCGGTGCATTTGGCAAGAATGTCGAGATAACCTTCGACAGCCCAAGCAGAACGCCCGATGAAAAGCCCGTCAATATGCGGGCATGAAATAAGCTCTTCGCAGTTTTCCGGATTGACTGAACCGCCATAGAGACAAGGCACGGCCTTTCCAAGTAAGTCCTTTGCAATGGTAATTATTTCGGCTTGGCGCGCATCAGCATATTCGGAGGTGGCAGGGATCCCATTGACGCCAATCGCCCAGACAGGTTCATAGGCCAAAAGAATTGTTGCGCTTTTCTGCTCAGCACTAAGCTTGCCCAATGCGCCGCGCACTTGGGTTTCCAAGACCTCGGATGCCTGCCCGTCCTCACGCTGTTTCAGAGTTTCGCCGATGCAGATCAGGGGAATCAGTTCATGACGCACGGCAGCTTCGGTTTTTAGGCCTACAGTCTCATCAGTTTCGCCGAAGTGCTCGCGACGTTCGGAGTGGCCGAGTTCGACAATGTCGAGATTGCAGTCTTTTAACATCAGTGGCGAGATTTCGCCCGTCCAAGCGCCGTTGTCTTGCCAATGCATGTTCTGTGCACCAACTTTCACTGTAGTGTTTTGAAGTTTGGCTTTGACATCCCTGACCGAAGTGAAGGGCGGAATTATGAAGCTGCGAATGCGTTGGTCTCGATTGGTTTCGGTCGCCAGAAGACCCTGCACGAAGAGGTCGGCCTCGGTCTTTGTCTTATTCATTTTCCAGCTTGTGCCAATCCAGAGAGGGTATTTCGAACTCATACGTCACGTCCTCGCAATTGTGAGATTGATACCATGGCGTTCCAGCGCTGCAGTATCTTTCGGTGCCGGAATGTCATCGGTAATAATGGTGTCGAAAGCGTCGAGATTGCTCAATACATACATGGCTGATCGGCCAAAGCGTTGGTGATTGATTAATAAACAGGATTTATCTGCCGAGGCCAACATCGCCCGCTTGGCCCGCACCACATTGTCATCCATATGGAAGGCCTGCACACCCGCGACGGCTGGTGCCGAAATAAAGGCAATGTCGGACCGAAGCCTCGCAATCGATTCTTCGGTGACGACACCAAAGAATCCGTTGAACTTCGCGCTGAAGACGCCGCCTAGGGCGATGAGTTTAATGCCGACCGCTTCACGCAACTGATCGATCACTGCAGCGTTATTGGTGATGACTGACAGCGGTCGCTTGTTTGGCAATGACGCACCCAGAAGTGCGGCCATGGAGCCATCGTTGATCATCACGGTCATGCCGGGATCGACCAAGACTAATGCTGCCTCAACCATGCGTGCCTTTGCAGCACGATCCTGACGTTCCCGGAGTCTGAAATCACTTTCAAACTGTGTGCCAGCATCAATCGTTGCACCTCCCCGTACCTTGTGCAGCACACCGGCCTGTTCCAAGTCATCAAGGTCCCGATGAATGGTCATTTTTGAAACCACAAAATGCTTGGACAGATCGTCGAGATCGACCGCATGCTGATTGATCAGCATGTCGATGATTGATTGCCGGCGCTCTTCCCGCTTCATGGCTTCCCAAGAATGTTGAACTTCTATTTTCATCATATACAACATTCAAAATAACAAAAACCACATTTATTTTGTGATTTTGATATTTTTTTGTTATTTTTGAAACTTTGGCTTATCGGTTGCGCAAAACTGAGCACACAATTAGTCGAAAGCACTTTCGTGGCGGCGAAATCCGCGCTTCACCCCGAAAATTTTGCGCTCGAGAACTTGTATCCGGGCGCTGGCGATTGACGCCGTCGAACAAGCACAGTCTGACCACCTCGGTGCGCCGATGGGTATGCCCGATGCCGCGACGGTGCTATTTCGCAATCACCTGAAGTTTGATGCCTCTGCACTAGACTGGCCAAACCGCGACAGGTTTGTGCTGTCAAATGGGCATGCCTCCATGCTGCTGTATAGTCTCCTTCATCTCACAGGCTGTGTCGGCATGACGATCAACCAGATTCGGAACTTCCGCCAATGGAGGTCGATCAGAGCTGGTCATTCGGAATATGGCCATGCCAAGGGTATCGAGACCACAACCGGCCCACTGGGCCAACGACTTGCAATAGCTGTGGGCGTGGCCATTGCAGAGCGCAGGCTGGCCAGTGAATTCTGATCAGAAATTCTTGACCTTTTCACTAATGTTTTTGTGGGCGATGGCTGCCTGCAGGAAGGCATCGGCCAAGAGGCAATCTCACTCGCAGGCCATCTTGGTTTGCGCACGCTGATTGTCCTCTATGATGACAACATCATCGCAATCGATGGCCCGACATCCATCAGCTTTTCCAAAAATATCCCTGCCCGTCTCGCGGGCTGTGGCTGGCATGTGCAATGCTGCGCTGGTCACGATCCAGATAGAGTGAACGCTGCATTAACTTCGGCAAAAATTCAAAAAACAAACCTTCTCTCATTGCACTGAAAACTGCGATCGGTTTTGGCGCGCCCAACAAGGATGGCACGGCTTCTTCGCATGGTTCTCCCTTGGGAGCCGCAGAAGTTGCGGCTGCAATGGCCGCCATCGGTTGAACCTCCGCTCCATTTGAAATTCCCGCAAAACTTGCTGATCAGTGGAAGGTCATTGGCGCTCGTGGACTAGCTTCACGTCTAGAATGGGAATTAACTGTTGCTGCTTTGCCAAAAGATGTAGCGAGAGAGTTCCAAAGACGAATCTTTAGCGAACTGCCGGTTGCTTATGAAATTGCCGTCAATGAAGCGCGCAAGTCATTGGTTGAAACACCAAAGAAAGTGGCGACGCGCAAGGCCAGCCCAATGGCGTGGGAAGCGATTGCACCTTAGCTGCGTGACTTGGTTGGTGGATCGGCTGACTTGATGGATTCAAACCTGACACGGGCGAAGACGATTGACACGCTTTTCAGCCGCGAGACACCTGGTCGCTAAATCGGCTTTGACGTGCGTGAGTTTGGCATGGCAGCCGCCTTGAATGGTCCTACTTTACATGGCGGATTTATCCCCTATGGCGGCGCGTTTCTGGTGTTTTCGGATTATGCACGTAATGCCATCCGGCTTTCGGCTCTTATGGGCGTGGGCACCATTCCCGTGATGACACATGACTCCATCGGATTGGGTGAAGATAGCTCCACTCATCAGCCTGCTGAACATTTGGCCTCACTACGGGCCATTCCCAACCTGACGGTTTTCAGACCTGCCGATGCCGTAAAAACTCTGGAAGCCTGGAACATCGCCATTCGTAACCGTGCCAAGCCATCGCTTCTGGCGTTGTCGCGACAGGATGTGCCTCAACTCCGTTGAGGCAAGCGAAGTAAATCTGACAGCAAAAGTTCCTATGTCATTCGCCAGTTCGGTAATGGGCGCAATGTTAAGTTACTTGCAACCGGCACTGAAGTGAGTTTGGCGGTCGAAGCAGCGCAGTCACTTTCAAAACAAGGGCACGCAGTGGTGGTTGTCTCTATGCCCTCTTGGGAATTGTTTGATGGCTTGCGGGCTTGTCGGTATTTTTCAAACAAAGGCATCAAAACCAAAGTCACGCTTTGCTTTTCCGTAAATCAGGCCCTGCTGGCTGCCAAAGCCGGTGCCACTTACATCTCGCCATTTGTGAGCAGGCTTGATGATCTCAACATTGACGGCATGAATTTGATCCGCGACATCCGCACAATTTATGACTATTAAGATTTCAAAACCAAATATCTTGCAGCTTCCATGCGTAGCGCCAACCACGTCAAGGAAGCAGCGCTTGCAGGCGCCGACGTGGCGACGATCCCGACTTCTATGATTAAATCACTGGCAGATCATGTGCTAACAGAAAAAGGCGTTGCACAATTCACCAAGCATTGGGCAGCAAGGCGCAAGTTAACCATATTATTTTCCAATAGGGGCGACACTCGCGTCAAAGGTGACCACTACAAGGCCGCTCTTCAATCGACACTACGACTGTTTTACGACCTCATATCTTTAAGTCTTTTGCGCCAACGTTGATATGTGGAGCCCAGAAGGCGACGCTCTCAGCAATCTGTGAAATCACCTGCCTGTCATTTGGTTCGCGTTCTTTAAAACTTAGTTCTAGACAAATTTCATTGTTAATTGCTCCGCCATCAGCGAATGCTTTCAAAAGTTTTGCGGGTTGGATGCGACCTTTCGTATTCAACTCTGCAGTGAAAGGACGGTGGCCACCCTTGTCCAACAGGCTCTGCTTGATATGAATAATAGGAGATAACTTTGGCACTGCTTTCGCCCAAGCATAGGGGTCAAAGTCATCCGGATTTTTTGAAGTGACGTCACCGTGGTCAATGTCCGCCATCATCCACATCGGTATTGCCATTTGTGCAGCCGTCAGCCTGTGTTGCAGTTTCACGCACTCCGCAATCGTTTCGCCAAATTCGCGGGCCACACTCATAGGCTCCCAGAACAGATAGGTAAGTCCGGCGGACTTTGCGTGCTCAGCCACTTCAGCCCAGCAGTCGATAACGATTTTTGTCAGTTCTTCGCGCCGCGCTTTGTCATCGAAATCCTTATAGGTGAAGATTGCAAACTGCGTGCCCACAGAATTTCCCCCCAAATCAGCTGTGATATCCGCGAAAGTTTTGAACCAATCCACATAATAGCGGCGCACGTCTTGGTCAGGGTGACCGAAATGATTTAGCCTGCCATAAGGCCCGGTCATACCACTGGTCACGCAAACGCCTGTGCGCTGAAGTGCCGCCGACATCTGCCGCGTGAGCCTGCGGACGACTGAGGCGGGCCAACTCGGGTTGATGAACTCATGGGTGAGTTGAAGATCGCGAATCTTAATGTCGCGAGCAACGGTTTCGACAAGATCATCGGGATCGGCGAAACGATTAACCAGTGGGTTTGTATTCAATGACAAGGTCAAAGGCATGTCAGTTTCCTGATCCGGCTGTGTACAAAATACTCAAGCTGCGACTGCAAAGGACTCTTTCTCGAACCAAGCTGTAAAAGTTGCGATGTCTGAAGCGTTTATATGCAATGCATGTTTGGTTCGCCGCCGCAGAATATCTTCGAGAGACTGGGCCCATTTCTTGTTCACGAGATGACGGGCTTCAGCTTCATAGAGCGTGGCACCAAACTTTTCGTCAAGCGCTGCAATTGTGTCGACCGACTTGCCGATATCCTTGGACCTCGCCCCATAGTGTCTTGCATAGTGCAAGTGAAGCGGTCTTGTCATCCACGGATATTGCGTGCGCAAACCTTCAAAAAAACTCTCATTGTCGGCATTGGGCATCTCGCCACCCAGCAGTGTTGCATCACGGGTCCAATCCTTGCCCATCTTCGGAAAGATGCGATCAAGCTGGTGCATTCCTCGATCCGCCAATTCACGAAAAGTGGTGATCTTGCCGCCAAAGACGTTGCGCAGAGGAATACCGCCCGTTTCATCCAGATCAAAGACATAGTCCCGGGTGAAGGCCTAAGGGTTGCCCTTTCCGTCATCAAACAATGGCCGCACACCTGAGTAGGTATGCAGCACGTCTTCTCGTCTCAGCTTCTGCTTGAAGGAGCGATTGACGGCAGTGATCAGATAATCGATCTCGATCTCATCTGCCGCAACATCCTCGACGCGTCCGTTATATGGAATATCATACCAAAGGTCATTGAGATCGACTGACGTTTGCCCAATCGCGCAGTCCTATTGATGTGATTGTGTTTGGCTTGGCGATGAGGTTTCGCCACGCTTCA
>JAYVOQ010000052.1:0-2028 GCA_043757845.1 Hyphomicrobiales bacterium
GCGGGATTATGGGAAGGACGTTGCAGACCTAAAGGCGAGACTTGACAGGCTGGAAACGGAAGTTGCACTGATGCAGTCCACGCCAAAAAAAGATGACACGGCACCCACTGACTACTAGCCAAGTTTCTTTTCCCACATGCCTTCGGCTTCGGAACGAAGTTCGTTCGCACCTTCCACGAAGTCCAAATAGATCATCGTATTTTTGATATTTTTTTGACCAAGGAACGTCTTCACCGCGTGGATGTTGCGGCTGTTGGCGTAAAGTTTGACGCCTAGCGTGTGCCGCAAGCCGTGCAGCTTCGGGTTGCGCACCGGACGCCAATGGGACCAAATTCGGCGGAAGTGTCGCGTGGTGATCGGAAAAATCCGTTCGTTGCGCGCTAAGCCTTTCGCCTGGATGAAGGCTTGCAGTTCGGCGAAGAACACTGGTTCCAGCGGAACCGTGCGGTCATTCGAGCCCTTCGCACCGTAAAGCGTCACGGTGCTGGCGTGCAAGTCTTCAGGCTTCAACGCTAGGACTTCGCACGAACGGCCACCGCTGAAAAGGGCAAGCCTAATCAGGATCGAATCCCTGGTGCCCTTGTGACGGTTCAGCAGCGCTAGCGTTTCCGTTAGTTCATCGTCGCTAAGAAATTTTTTGCGCGTCAGTGTCATTAGTGATGGTGACCGTCAATCAATTTGAAAGTGATGGTGACACAGGTGCCAATATCCTTGATCGAATTCCAACGAATCACACCGCCCGCGCGTACAAGAAGATCGATTAGGATTTTCGTTCCGGTTCCACCACCAGTAGTGGAAAATCCTAAACCGATTCGTTCCAATTGTTTCTTGTCCATGCCACAGCCACGGTCCTTGACGTGCAAGTTCAAAACTTCGTCGTCGCTGTCACACGTCAACAGAACCCAATCGGATTTACCGGCACGAATTGCATTTTGAATGCAGTTATCAAGCACCCGCTGAAGAACTGACAGGTCAACGAAAATTTCACCATACGATTCACAATCAAATCGCACATGAACCTTCGGATACATGCCAACAAATTCTTCCAGGAACGTGCGAAGCTTCAGACTGGTGATGGGACCAGCGTTGTAATATTCAGCGTTACTGGAAAGCGTGGTTTCAAGCTGTTCAATCAGCTGCAAGGCGTGTTCCGCCTGGTTGCGCATCATCCGTTCGTGGTCAACTTCCGGATCGTTAACAATCTGTTTTTCACAGCACTGCCGAATTACACCAACCGCTGTCCTGATGTCATGAATGAAGCCGTGAAGGTATCTGTTCATTACAATCCCTCAATCACCAACAACTTGCACACCAACAACCTGTTCCATCATTTTTTCCCAAGCAAGAAACATCCGACGAAACATTTCCGAGCGATTGCCGTTAGCGAATTTTTCTGCATAAGAATCAAACTTCTGTTTTTCAAGCCGCGTTGCTGAAACATTCAAGGTGGTGGAACCGTCTTCGGTTTTGCGCGGACGGCCACCGCGCGCACCCATGCGTGCTGACATTTCAAAAAGTTCTGGAAGCGCTTCCTTTTTCAACTTAATCGCTTTTCCATCCTTCGATGTGTATCCGACCAGCGGCACAGAACCAGACTGCTTATCACGACATACGAACACCGCCTTCTTGTGTTGCAGTGCTAGCGTTTTTGCTTCGGCTGCAGCGTCTTTTAGGACACCCTGTTTTACAACTAAACATTTTCCGTGGCACCAAATTCCATACGTTTTCATGCGGGATTCCTTTTAGTGGACAATGTCAAGGTAAATTGCGCCAAGCGGCATGGACAAAGTATTTGGCATGGTCCACGGCGTGTTTACCAAGAACCCCGTTGCTGATGCTTTCGTGCCAAAACTATTCACACAAGCACCATTTACGTAAGCGCTTCGAATTGTCATTGCACCGGCATTCGACTCACTTCCCGTAACCTTCACCCAAGAACTTCCGTTATAAAAAACAGTGCCTTTCATCAGGCCAGTGATGTTAGTGCTGAGATTATTTACATAGCAGGAACCACTGCAATCTGTTGTG
>JAYVOQ010000053.1:0-27258 GCA_043757845.1 Hyphomicrobiales bacterium
GTTGAGTGATATTTTTTGGAATGACCGCTCGGTTGAATTAGACGGCGCAGCACACGGCCCCGTGCAAGCCGCAGCACGAACAGTGCAAGCCGCAGCAAACGGCAGTGAAGCCGTTTACGGTGTGAACACCGGTTTTGGCAAACTGGCCAGCATCAAAATCGCCCCCGAAGACACCGCTACATTACAACGCAATCTCATTCTTTCACATTGCTCTGGCGTAGGTGCGCCAATACCGCCGAACATCACGCGGCTGATGATGGTGTTAAAGCTTCTATCGCTGGGTCGCGGCGCTTCCGGTGTGCGCTGGGACATCATCACAACTTTACAAGAAATGCTGTCACAGGGCGTCACTCCTGTCATTCCGTCCCAAGGTTCGGTTGGCGCTTCCGGCGATCTGGCACCCCTGGCCCATATGACGGCGGTGATGATTGGCGAAGGCGAAGCAATTTATCAGGGCCAAGCCATGCGCGGCACAGATGCCCTTGGTGCCGCTGGAATTAAAGTTATGCAACTCTCGGCTAAAGAAGGGTTGGCCCTTATCAATGGCACACAATTTTCAACGGCATTTGCACTTGCGGGGCTGTTCCAAACATGGCGGGCGGCGCAATCGGCATTAGTCACGTCGTGTCTGTCAACGGATGCAATCATGGGATCAACAGCACCGCTTGAGCCTGAGATTCACGCTCTGCGCGGCCACCTCGGACAGATTGATGCGGCAGCTGCAATGCGCACTTTGCTTGCAGGTTCGGCCATTCGCGAAAGCCACCGCGTGGGTGATACCCGCGTGCAAGACCCCTATTGTATTCGGTGCCAACCACAAGTGGTGGGTGCTACGATGGATCTGCTGCGTCATGTCGGCGTGACATTGCAAACCGAAGCCAATGCCGTAACTGATAACCCCATCGTGATTGTTGAACGCAACATGATCGTCTCCGGAGGCAATTTTCACGCCGAACCCGTAGCCTTCGCTGCTGATATCATCGCATTGGCTATTGCTGAAATTGGTGCAATAGCCCAGCGCCGGGTGGCACTAATGGTTGATCCCGTCTTGTCGTTCGATCTTCCAGCATTCCTCACGCCAAAGCCCGGCCTCAATTCCGGATTCATGATTGCAGAAGTCACCAGCGCCGCGCTGATGAGCGAAAACAAACATTTGGCCAACCCCTGCTCTACTGATTCCACGCCAACATCTGCAAACCAAGAAGACCATGTTTCAATGGCCGCCCATGGTGCAAGGCGTCTGCAGCAGATGACTGCTAATCTTAACCGCATTCTGGGGATTGAACTCCTCTGCGCGGCGCAAGGTATCGAATTTCGGCGCCCCTTGCGCACCAGCCCAGCTCTTGAATCCGTCATGAAATTAGTTCGCCAACATGTCCCCATGTTGCATGAGGATCGTTTCCTCGCACCTGAATTAGCAAAGGCTGAAATGCTGATAGCAACGAACGCTGTCAATCAGGCAACCGCCTTAACACTGCCGCTTTTAAAGGCGCAGCAATGAAACCATTTGACCTGATTGCAGGTGATGGGCCCATAATTCTGGCACAGCCTCATGACGGAAATTTTGTGCCAAACGAAATCTTGGAAAAGTTGAATGCCACTGGCCAAGCGTTGGCAGATACAGATTGGCACATCACCAAACTCTATGAAGGGCTGTGCGGAAATGCAACGATCATCAAAGCAAATTTCCATCGTTATGTGATCGACGCTAATCGAGGTCCAGCTGATATTTCGCTTTACCCCGGACAGAACAGCACATCGCTTTGTCCCATCACTGATTTTGATGGTTTTCCCATCTACAAATCAGGCATGGAACCAACCGAATATGAAATTTCCAATCGCAGGCGAATATGGCACGATCCCTATCATCACGCGCTGCAAAATGAAATCGAACGCGTCAAGTCACACCATGGCATAGCGATAGTCTATGATTGTCACTCCATTCGTTCTCACATCCCATATTTGTTTTCGGGAACCCTGCCCGATTTAAATATCGGCACGAATGAGGGCCGCACGTGTTCACCGGTTTTGCAATTTTTAGTTCATAAATTTGCCGCAGCCTCATCCTACAGCACGGTGCTCAACGGGCGGTTTCGCGGCGGCTGGACAACGCGCCATTATGGCCAACCGCAAAACGGCGTGCATGTTATTCAAATGGAAATAGCGCAGCGCGCCTATCTTGAAGATGAGCACGCGCCTTGGAATTATTCTACAAAGAAGTCTGCCCTTCTTCGCCCCTTACTCAAACAAATTTTGGGTGCCCTTGCAGACCATGCTCTTACGATGATGAAAGAAGTCAAATGATCAGCAATCCCCGACACAATCTGCGCGACGTATTCCCCGCTACAGGAAATCAAATCACCGCCAAGTCCTGGCTGACCGAAGCGCCCATGCGCATGTTGATGAACAATCTTCACCCCGATGTGGCGGAAAACCCGCATGAGTTGGTGGTCTATGGCGGCATTGGCCGCGCCGCGCGCACTTGGGCTGATTTTGATTCAATCGTGGCTACACTCAAGACACTTGAGAATGACGAAACACTTTTGGTGCAATCTGGCAAACCTGTAGGCGTTTTCAAAACCCACAAAGATGCGCCGCGCGTCTTGATCGCCAACTCCAACCTCGTTCCCAAATGGGCAACGTGGGATCATTTCAACGAGCTCGATAAAAAAGGCCTCGCCATGTATGGCCAGATGACGGCTGGCTCCTGGATTTACATCGGCACCCAAGGCATCGTTCAAGGCACTTACGAAACCTTTGTGGAAGCAGGCAGGCAACATTATGACGGTGATCTGAAGGGCAAATGGATCTTGACGGGCGGCCTCGGCGGCATGGGTGGGGCACAACCACTGGCAGCAGTGATGGCAGGTGCCTGTTGCCTTGCTATTGAATGTGATGAAACCCGCATTGATGCGCGGTTGCGCACACGCTACGTCGACGAGAAGGCCACTTCCCTAGATCAAGCTTTGGCCATGATCGACAAATGGACAAAGGCAGGCGAGGCCAAATCTGTTGGACTGCTCGGCAATGCCGCTGACATTTTTCCAGAGATTCTACGTCGCGGGATCAGGCCTGACATGGTGACAGACCAAACCTCAGCCCATGACCCTCTGAATGGATATCTGCCAAAGGGTTGGACGTTGGCGCAATGGCGGACGGCCCGCGAGAAGGACCCCAAATCCGTTGAACGCGCCGCGCGTCAATCGATGAAAGAACATGTGGCCGCAATGGTGGGTTTCTGGAATGCTGGCGTGCCCACGCTGGATTATGGCAACAACATTCGCCAAGTGGCCAAAGACGAAGGCCTTACCGATGCCTTTGCTTTTCCCGGCTTTGTGCCAGCCTATATCAGGCCGCTGTTTTGTCGCGGTATTGGACCCTTCCGCTGGTGCGCACTTTCAGGCGACCCGCAAGACATTTACAAAACGGATGCCAAGGTAAAGGAAGTTCTGCCAGATAATAAACATCTGCATCATTGGCTAGACATGGCGCGTGAACGCATTGCTTTCCAAGGACTGCCAGCGCGCATTTGTTGGGTGGGTTTGGGCGACAGGCACAAACTTGGACTGGCCTTTAACGAAATGGTGCGAAACGGTGAACTTAGTGCACCCATTGTTATCGGTCGCGATCATTTGGATTCAGGCTCCGTCGCCTCACCCAACCGCGAAACGGAAGCGATGAAAGATGGATCAGACGCCGTTTCAGATTGGCCTTTGCTCAATGCATTACTTAACACCGCATCAGGTGCCACTTGGGTATCACTGCATCACGGCGGCGGCGTGGGCATGGGCTATTCGCAACATTCTGGCATGGTAATCTGCTGTGATGGCACAGAAGACGCAGACCGCCGCATCGCCCGCGTGTTATGGAACGACCCTGCTACCGGCGTCATGCGCCATGCAGACGCTGGTTACGACACAGCAATCAACTGCGCCAAAGAAATGGGTTTACGCTTGCCGGGCATCCTGGGAAATTAAATTTGAACAAAATTTATGATTGCGACGCCCAGTCTTGATCTGGATTCTACGCACATGGTCTAATGCTGTTGACCCGCTCAGCTTCGCATTACAGCCACCCATATTAACCATAACTTGCTTCCGAGATTCCCATGGCGACAATGTGAACTCATAACCACTCAGAAGCGCAGTTTTAATATGGCGCGTGTGAGTGGAGTTGCGTTATGGGTTTTGAAGGCAAGATCGATGTGCGGCCATTGATCGATCAAGTTTTGATCGGTGATTGTATAGCGCAACTGAAGAAAATTCCGTCCAACTCCATCGATCTGGTGTTTGCCGATCCGCCCTATAATTTACAACTCGGTGGAGATTTGAAACGCCCTGACGAAAGCAAGGTGGATGCTGTTGATGATGACTGGGACAAGTTTGAATCGATGTCCACCTATGATGCCTTCAGCAAAGCTTGGCTGACAGAATGTAACCGCGTGCTCAAACCAAATGGCGCACTATGGGTGATTGGCTCTTATCACAATATATTTCGTGTTGGCACGACGTTGCAAGATTTAGGCTTTTGGATTTTGAATGATGTGATCTGGCGTAAGACTAATCCTATGCCAAATTTCCGCGGAAGGCGATTCACCAATGCCCACGAAACTTTGATCTGGGCTTCTAAATCTCAACAATCAAAATACACCTTTCACTATGATGCGATGAAAGTATTTAACGACGACGTGCAAATGCGCAGCGATTGGACTTTGCCTTTATGCACTGGTGGTGAGCGATTAAAAAACCAAGATGGAGCAAAACTCCACCCCACTCAAAAACCCGAAGTCCTGCTCCGCCGCATAATTTTGGCTACTACCAATGCTGGCGATGTGATTCTTGATCCATTCTTCGGCACAGGAACAACCGGAGCCGCGGCACGCCAGCTCGGCCGACATTTCATTGGCATTGAGCGCGAGCCCAAATACGCTGCCGCCGCCCTTGAACGAATTGAAAATGTTGAACCCCTTTCGCAAGAAGCCCTGAAAACAACAGTGGGCAAACGAGCCGAACCACGCATTCCTTTCGGCACATTGATCGAGCGCGGCCTCGTGAAGGCGGGCGAGACACTTTATGATCACACCCAGCGCATCGCTGCCAACGTGCGTGTTGATGGCTCCATTGCATCCAAAAATGAATCAGGCTCAATCCATAAAGTGGGGGCACATGTGCAAGGGGCCGAAGCCTGCAATGGCTGGACCTATTGGCACATCAGACGCGGTACAAATTTGGTGCCGATTGATTTGCTTCGCCAACAGGTGCGTCAAGAAATCTCGCAATCAGCATCGTGATGTGCTAGCCCCTTGCTATGGAAGCTCACATCCCCGCCCGCACCAAAACCGCCTTCATTTTTGACCTCGATGGCACGTTGCTCGATAGTGTTTACGACCATGTCATGGCCTGGGCGCAAGCACTTCGTGAAAATAACATCGAAGTGCCCATCTGGAAAATTCATCGCCGCATCGGCATGTCCGGCGGCCTGTTCACGGCGGCTTTGGTGCGCGAATTGGGCCGCGATATAGATGAAAGCCTTAAGCAGAGATTGCGCGATCGCCATGCCGAAATTTATAATTCCGTTTCGGCAAAAATTCCGCCCTTGCCCGGTGCCGTCGCGCTGTTGAAGCATCTCACGGCGAATGAAATACCTTGGGGCATCGCCACGTCCAGTCACATCAAAACTGCCGCGCCGGTTTTGGCGCGCCTCGGCGTGGATCCCACAAAACACGTAGTGATCACCCGCGATCAAGTGCGCTATGCCAAGCCCGATCCCGATCTCTTCCTTGCCGCGGCTGAAAAACTTGGCGTCGATATCACCCACTCTTGTGTGGTTGGTGACGCGGTTTGGGACATGTTAGCATCGCAACGGGCTCGTTCATTGGGTATCGGTTTTCTTTCGGGCGGATATGGCGAGGACGAATTGATTCGCGCCGGCGCTTACCGCGTGTTTCAAGACCCTGCCGATATGCTAGACCACATCGATGAAGTGGGTGGAAGGCGCTAATTTTTTAACATTTGCGCAGCAACCTTGCGCATAAGGCTGGGTAAAGCTTCGTCACTCAAATCCTCGAATTTCACAAACCGCCCGTTCAACGTGAGCGCTTTTCGTTGTGTCGTCCAGATTGTCAGTTCCAAGTGAAAATGGGTGAAGGTATGTTCTATAACGCCGCGCATTTTTTTCCATTCACTGGTGAACGGCTCTTCAAATTCTTCTTTCAGGAATTTCCAATCCTGCGATGGAAATTCGGTCATCCCCGCAAGCAAGCCCTTCATGGGCCGTTGGCGAACCATTACTCTGCCCTCGCCATCAGTAATCCAATAGACATGCCCATAGCGCGTTGGCACAAACTTCTTAACGGCCTTGCGCGGCAGCACCGATTGCAATCCCTTTGCTTTGGCAACACAATTATCCGCCCACGGACAATTTGCGCAAGCTGGTGATTTCGGCGTGCAAATCGTGGCACCCAAATCCATCATCGCCTGCGCAAAATCTCCAGCGCGTTCCTGGGGCACCAAACTCTGCGCCAGTTCGCAGATGCGGGGTTTGGACAACGGCAATGGCTCTTCAATCCCGAAATAACGACTCACCACCCGCTCCACATTGCCGTCCACGGCAGCCACAGGCGTGTCGTAAGCGATCGCCGCTATGGCCGCCGCTGTATAGGGCCCTATCCCGGGAAGCTTCTGCAACTCTGCGAGACTGTGTGGAAACAAGCAGTTTTGTGCTGCGATAACGCATGCACAGCCATGTAAATTGCGTGCGCGAGCATAGTAGCCGAGCCCCGCCCAAGCCTTCAAAACATCGTCCAATGGAGCCGCCGCCAAGGTCGCAACCGTGGGCCATAACGCAATAAACTTGATGTAAAAATCCTTCACGGCAGCAACCGTCGTTTGCTGCAACATGATCTCAGAAAGCCAAACTTTATAGGGCTCTTGCCCCTTTACGCGCCAAGGCAAAGTGCGCGCATTGACGTCATACCAACATAATAACAGCTCCGCTAAATCGTGCTTTTGCCCTTGTTCGGCCATTGTTTTCGGTGAAAGATCACCCTTCAAAATGGAATCCCTTTTTAAACATTTCGCCGCCCTCACACGGCCTGCCTTTCAGCGCCACGGCTTTGCCAGCGAACAGCTGGTAGCGCAATGGCTCACAATTGTTGGTGAAGGGCCAGCAGCTTATGCCAAGCCCGAACGCATCAAATGGCCACGCACGTCTGAATTGCAAAAACAAAAATTGGGCGGCACGTTGGTGTTGCGTGCACCTGCCGCTTTTGCACTGGATATTCATTATGATGTTCCGCGCCTGATTGAACGCGTCAACCAGTTTCTAGGTTATGGTGCAATCAGCACAATCAAAGTTGTCAAGGAAGCTGACGTGCCAGCACCGAAACCAGAGCGCCAAAAACCCGCCCCGACGGCGCACACCGCCTGGCTTCTCCAGATCATCGGTATAGCAGAACCAGAGCTTCAAGATTCATTGGCTAAGCTTGCCAATGAAATCAGCCCTAAAGGCCCCACCCACACCTCGTTTTCCACAGGGGAAAACCGCAGGTTTGAACCACCTTCAACTTCGAGTAGGAAACTGACATGATAAAACTTTCTCGCCGCTTTTTGCTGTTGGGCGCAACGACCGTTGGCTTTTCAGCCATCGCCCGTGCGGATGATACACCTGCCAAGGTGGATCTGTCTGACCTTCTCACCGCCCCCGAAGAAGGCGAAATGGAGATGGGCCCAGCTGATGCTAAAGTCATCATCGTGGAATATGGCTCAGCCTCATGCCCCCATTGTGCGGCGTTTTACAAAGATGTCTTCGTCAAGCTGAAGCCTGATTATATCGATACTAATAAAGTGCGGTTCATTTTCCGCGAGTTTCCTCATAATGATCAAGGCCTAGCCGCATTCATGGTGGCACGTTGTGCGCCCAAGGAAAAGTATTTCCCTTTGCTTGACGTTTTCTTCACCACCCAACAAACGTGGGTGCCTGATGCCATGAGTGGTTTGAAAAATATCGCGCAACAAGCCGGCATGTCTGCCACAGATTTTGATGCCTGCCTGAAGAATGAAAAAGTTGCTAAAGCCATTCTCGATGTGCGTGAAAAAGCCTCTAAAAAATATGGCGTGAGTGGCATTCCGTATATTTTCGTCAACGGCAAGACGCTTGAAGGCGAACAAACTTACGAAAGTTTCAAAGCCATCATCGATCCATTGCTGAAGGCTTGAAATCTAACAAAGGACTAAAATGAAATTTGCTAAATTACGGCTGACAGGTTTCAAGTCCTTCGTTGAACCGACCGAATTGATCATTGAAAAAGGCCTGACCGGCGTGGTGGGCCCCAATGGCTGTGGCAAATCTAATCTGCTTGAAGCTTTGCGTTGGGTAATGGGGGAAAACTCTTATAAATCCATGCGCGCATCTGGCATGGAAGATGTCATTTTTTCAGGCACCACGCAGCGCCCCTCCCGCAACATGGCCGAAGTCTTGGTTACCCTGCATAATGATGATCGCACGGCACCTGCAGCTTACAACGATAGTGAGATGCTGGAAATTTCCCGCGCCATTGTGCGTGATGCAGGATCAACTTACCGCGTGAACGGTTCGGAAGTGCGGGCCCGCGATGTGCAACTGTTGTTTGCCGATTCCTCCACCGGCTCACGCTCGCCAGCCCTCGTGCGCCAAGGCCAAATCGGTGAGATCATCAACGCCAAGCCACAAGCCCGCCGTCTTATCCTCGAAGAGGCCGCCGGGATCACGGGCTTGCACACACGCCGCCATGAGGCAGAGCTGAAACTGAAAGCCGCCGAGGTCAACGTTGCCAGGCTAGACGATGTGATGGGCCAACTTGAAACCCAACTCGCCAGCCTCAAACGCCAAGCAAGACAAGCTGTGAAATATAAACAGGTTTCAGCTGAGATTCGTAAACTTGAAGCTTCTGGACTCTACGTTTCTTGGCGCGATGCGGCAGCCAGCATGAATGCAGATACTGAGGCGCTAGACCTTGCCACGCGCACGCTTGCGGCCCACACAGTTGCGGCTTCGCAAATGCTGCGCAGCCGCGATGAACTCGGCGAAGCTCTTCCAGAGTTGCGTCAGCAAGAAACCATCAAAGCGGCCATGCTTCAGCGTATCTCGCTGGAGCGCAATAATCTTGACGAAGAAGAAAAACGTGTCGAAGCCCGCATCAATGAATTGAAGCAGCGCCGCACCCAAGGCAATAATGACTTGTTGCGTGAGCAAGACGTATTGCAAGACACCAGCGGTGTGATCGAAAAACTTCAATCTGAAGCCACCTCATTGCATGCCACACTGACAGGTTATTCAACACTGCGTGAAGAAGCGGCCTTGGCATTGCAGGCCGCCGCAGCCTCACTTGCCGCAGCCCAAGAGGCAGCCGATACAGCAAATGCCAAGCTTGCCGAATTGACCGCACAACGTGCAGCCTTTGAAAGGCAGGTGGCAGATCACCAAGCACGCATTGCGCGCATTGAAAAGCAAGCCGCAGAAATTGTAATACGCCAACGCGAATTGGCCACCCGCATAGGCTCCACCGAAGATGGCGCAACGCTGGCTTCCGCCGTCACGCATTCTGAACAAATCCGCGCCGAATTAGAGCAAGCCACATCACATGCCGAAGCTTCGCTTCGTGTTGCCCGCAACATGGAGCAAGACAAGCGCAGCTTTCATGATGATGCCCGCCGTAAAGCAGACCGTGTCCAAATCGAGGTTCGCACTTTAACCGATTTGCTCAATGCCGCTGGAGGCGATCTCTGGCCTTCGTTAGTGGATCAGATCACCGTGCATCATGGCTATGAGGCGGCACTTGCTGCGGCCTTGGGCGAAGATATTGAGGCCTCCGCTGATGAAGGTGCTCCTGCGCATTGGCGTGGTCTTCCGCCACTTTCCCACACCGCCGCCTTGCCCGCCGATGCAACGCCGCTCAGCAAATTCGTGCAAGCACCTGCCGGGCTTGCCCGCGCTCTATCTCACGTAGGTGTTGTATCGCGAACGGTGGGTGCCGCCCTGCAACCGCAACTTCAGCCGGGCCAAAGACTTGTGTCGGTGGAAGGTGACGTGTGGCGTTGGGATGGCTTCACCGCAGCCGCAGATGCACCCAGTGCCGCTGCCAAACGCCTTGCAGCGCGTAACCGACTGGCGCAGCTTATTGAAGAATCCAAACAAGTTTCAGCCACCGCCGATGTCGCAAAAGTTGAATTCGAACAATCTCGCACTGCTGTTGAAAACGGTCAACGTCAAGAGCGCGAAAAGCGCGAAGCTTGGCGGACAGCCACTTCTGCCCTAGACGTGGCCCGCAAAGCTTTGCAGGCCCATGAGCGCCGCATGGCCGAAAATGCCGCGCAAACGTCAACGCTCGACGAAACCGCCCGCAATGCGCAAGTTCAGCTTGCCGAAGCGCGTGAACAACATGCAGACACACAAACCGAATTCGCCGCCCTGCCCGCCGCTGATGGCCATATTGCGGATGTGCAACGCCTGCGTGATGGGCTGAACGGCGAACGCGGCCTTTATGCCGAAGCCCGCGCCAAACATGACGGCTTGGAACGAGACGCAAGGCAGCGAGCCGATCGTTTGAAAGCTATCGACGCCGAACAGAAACAGTGGCAATCTAGAGCCATTCGCGCTACCCAGCAAGTTGCCCAACTCAATCTGCGTCTCGACGAAACCGAGGCTACGATTGTTGAAATGCAATCCATGCCACAGCAACTGGCGGATCGGCGCATGAAACTGTTGAACACGCTGGCCGAAGCGGAAACTGAACGTAAATCCGCGTCAGATAGCTTGGCGACTGCTGAAAACGCCGTGCGTGAAGCGGATAAAGCCCTTCGTGCCGCGCAGGAACAAGCGACCACATCGCGTGAAAGCCATGCAAGGCTTGGCGCAGTTCTTGAGGCCTCCACCGCGCGTCATCATCACACGGTTGCGCGTATCAGCGAAACCATGCAGTGCGAACCGCAAGAAGTTCTTACCCGCGCTGAGCTGGAAGAAGATAGGCTTCCCGCATCAGACGATATCGAGAAGCGACTATTTTCTTTGCGTGAAGATCGTGAACGCCTCGGTGCAGTGAACCTGCGTGCCGACGAAGAAGCCCAAGCCGTGGATGAGCAAGTCACCAAAATGAAATCCGAAAGGGATGAATTGGTGCAAGCGATAGCCAAGTTGCGCGGCGGCATCGGCTCTCTCAATAAAGAAGGCCGCCAGCGCTTGTTGGACGCTTTTGAAACGGTAAACCAGAAATTCGGTGAACTTTTCACCACGTTGTTTGATGGTGGCAAGGCTGAACTGCAGTTGATCGAATCTGATGATCCATTGGAAGCTGGCCTTGAAATCGTTGCCAATCCACCGGGCAAAAAGCCAACGACAATGTCATTGCTTTCAGGCGGAGAGCAAACCCTCACGGCCATGTCACTGATCTTCGCTGTGTTCTTGACGAACCCCTCACCCATCTGCGTGTTAGACGAAGTGGATGCACCGTTGGATGATCATAACGTAGAGCGTTTCTGCAATTTGCTTGACGCAATGATGGCCCGCACGGATACGCGCTTCCTCATTATTACGCACCATCCGTTGACCATGGCACGTATGCACCGCCTCTTCGGCGTCACCATGATGGAGCGCGGCGTGTCGCAGTTGGTATCAGTGAACCTTGAGGAAGCAGAACAATTAGCAGTGGCCTCGTAATGAACGTCGTCTTCGATTTAGGTATGGTTCTGATTGAGTGGGACCCGCGCCACCTCTACCGCAAGGTGTTTAAAGACGAAACTGAGATGGAGTGGTTTCTTACCCACGTATGTCACCCGGAATGGAATTTGGAGCTAGACGCAGGTCGTTCCTTTAATGAGGGCGTGATTGAAGCCACAGCCCGTCACCCCAAGCACAGTGCCGAAATTGCGCTGTATCGTGATCGCTGGATGGAAATGGTGCCCGGCGCCATTATGGGCTCAGTTGATGTTCTTGAAGAGCTTCACAAGAATGGCACGTCCCTTTATGCCATTACCAATTGGAACGGCGACACCTTTCGCGCCACGCGCAATCGCTTCCCATTTCTAAACCTGTTCCGTGACATTGTAGTTTCAGGCGATGAGAAAATGTTGAAGCCCGCGCCCGAGATTTTCCACCTTTTGGCCAAACGCAACGACATAAGCTTGGCTGATTCTATTTTCATTGATGATAGTTTGAAGAACGTGAAGGGCGCCGAAGCCGTAGGCATGCAAGGGCACCATTTTACCTCACCGGAGGGTCTACGATCAGACCTAAAAACTCAAAATCTTCTTTAGCTTCCAAAAGATTCGGCGGCTTTTTTTATGGCGGCACCGAAAAGCCCAACATTTCAATGCTTTGATAATCCAATCCACAGCTTGACAGGTGAACAACCCGTAACTATCAAGATCGCGCTTTGAAAGGCTTTTTTTCAGGGCTTTTTGGGCGCAGGCAACACCAATGGCACGTCAGAAAGACCAGAAACCAGAAGTTGATTCAAAGTTCGGCGATATTTCCGCCCGCCTGCATGATCTTGACAGTCGCCTTGCGGCTGAAAAGAAGCAGACGGTTCAGGCAGAAAAATCGACGACGCAATACCAAGGGGCATCGGATTATTCGAAGGGCTATCGCTTGGTCAGCGAATTTGTCGCTGGCATATTAGTGGGTGGGCTTGTGGGTTACGGTTTGGACTATCTGTTCCACACCCTTCCGCTGTTCTTTATCATATTCCTGCTTGCAGGCTTTGGGGCTGGCATTGTTAACATGTCACGCGCAGCAAACCGCAGCGCACCCAAGGCTGAAGAGCTTGCCAGAATGCCGAAGCCTACCGACGACGAAAACGAGGATAAATAGTGGTCAACGATCCCATCCATCAATTCCGCATCCATAACATTTTGGGTCCATGGAATGTTTTTGGTTATGATATCGGCTTCACTAATTCCAATCTGTTTATGGCCATCATCGTATTGCTTACGGTGGGCTTCCTGCTTCTCACCACCACCAAAAAAGCACTGGTGCCGGGCCGCCTGCAGTCAGTCGGTGAAATGTGGTACAGTCTAATTCACAACATGGTAGAAAATGTGCTTGGCCACGAAGGTGCTGCCTTCTTCCCACTGGTGTTCTCACTCTTCTCATTTGTGCTTGTGGCCAACATGCTCGGAATGTTCCCTTATTTCTTCACCGTCACCAGCCATGTGATCGTGACAGCTTCGTTGGCCCTATTTGTTGTGGGCCTTGTGGTGGTGGTCGGCATTTATAAGCACGGCTTGGGCTGGTTCAAACTCTTCGTGCCATCAGGCGTGCCGATTGCCATTCTACCTTTCATTTCATTGATTGAAGTGATCTCGTTCCTGTCACGCCCAATCTCACTGGGCTTGCGCCTGTTTGGCAACATGCTGGCCGGCCATATCGTGTTGAAAGTGTTTGCAGGCTTTGTGGTCAGCCTTGTCGCTTTGGGTCTCGGCGGCATTCTGGGCTCCATCGCGCCACTATTCATGGCCGTGGCTTTGACGGCTTTGGAGTTCCTCGTGGCCGTGTTGCAAGCCTTCGTTTTCGCTATTCTCACTTGCGTCTATCTTAATGACGCGCTTCACACTCATCACTAAACCGGATTTAAACAGTCTAACTTTTCAAGGAGAACTAAAATGGACGCAAACGCAGCAAAGCTCATCGGCGCAGGCATCGCATGCATTGGCATGGGTGGCGCAGGCATCGGTGTAGGCCTGATTTTCGGCAACTTCTTGTCGGGCGCGCTGCGCAATCCGGCCGCCGCTGGTGCACAATTCACCAATGCCCTCATCGGTGCTGCACTGGCTGAAGGTTTGGGCATTTTCTCGCTCGTTGTAGCCCTTCTCCTTCTCTTCGTTAAGTAAACGAAGCGGAACACAAGACTAAAGCTGGCTCATTCATGGACCAGCTTAATCTATTGAGCAGGTAAAATGGCAACCACCACTGAAACAACCGAAACCACTGGCCATGAGGAAGGCGGCGCATTTCCGCCGCTCGACACCTCAACCTTTCCGTCTCAGCTGTTCTGGCTAGTGATCTTTTTCGCCTTGCTCTACGCGCTGCTTTCCAAGTTGGTGTTGCCGCGCCTTGCTGCCATTATGGCTGCCCGCAAAGGCCAGATCGACGGGGATATGGCACGCGCACAAGCACTGAAGAATGAAACAGAGGCCGCTCTGAAGGCCTATGAAAAGTCTTTGGCGGATGCACGCTCCAACGCCAATGACATCGGCAAAGCCACGCGTGACAAAGCTGCGGCCTTGGCTGACTCACAGCAAAAAATGTTGGATGGGCAGCTTGCCATAAAGATCAAAACCGCTGAAGACCAAATCGCCAAGGCCAAAGCCAAAGCTCTGGAATCATTGAATGATATTGCGGCTGATTCAGCTGCTGATATTGTCAGCAAACTCACTGGTGCCAAAATACTAAAAGCTGCCGCGGTTAAAGCCGTTGCTGGCGTCAAAAACTAAGGGAAGCGGATATGCAGTTTGATCAAACCTTTTTCGCTTTTGTCGCTCTCGTCATTTTCTTGGGCATCGTCCTCTGGGCGGGCGCTCACAAAAAGGCGGGTGCTGCTCTCGACAACCGCGCCACACTGATTGAAAAAGAATTGACCGATGCACGCAAGCTGCGTGAAGACGCTGAAAAGTTATTGGCCGATTACAAGCAGAAGAAGTTAGACGCACAAAAGGAAGCCGCAGACATTGTTGCTTCCGCCCAGTCGCAAGCCAAAGAATTTGCAGCTGATGCTGCCAAAAAACTCAGCGAAACCATCGTCCGCCGCTCCAAGCAAGCTGAAACGAAAATCGCTCAAGCTGAAGCTGCTGCGGTCAAGGATGTTCGTTCAAAAGCTACAGATTTGGCCATTGCTGCAGCGGGCAATTTGCTGGCTGCGCAAAAGGGCAACGCAAAGCTCATCGCTGAATCAATCGCCGCAGTGAAATCAAAAGCCAATTAATTTCGGTCTGTTGTGAAATTCTAAAGCCCGGCCATTGCGCCGGGTTTTCTTATTTGCTCACCCCACGCCGCTGCCCCAGCAGATTGTCGCTGGTGAAAGCCTCATCAAGCTGTGCCTCAGTCATTAAGCCTTTAGCCAAAACCACGGCTCGAACTGAATTCCCACTTGCCAATGCCTCTTTGGCAACAGCGCTTGCCTTGGCATAACCAACATAGGGATTGATCGCCGTCACCGCCACAAGTGAGTGTTCCAGCAATGCCTTGCAACGCGCCGCATCTGCTTCAATCCCATCAACGCATTTCTCGCGCAGCACTTTCATGCCGCGCGTCAACATCCGCATGGATTGCAGAATGTTGAACACGATCACTGGCTCCATGGCGTTAAGCTGCAATTGCCCCGCCTCTGCCCCCAATGTGACCGTTAGGTCATTGCCAATCACTTGATAAGCAATCTGGTTCATCACTTCCGGCATCACCGGGTTCACCTTGCCGGGCATGATGGATGAACCGGCTTGCACCGCAGGCAGTTTGATCTCGCCGAACCCAGCACGCGGGCCGGAATTCAGCAGTCGCAAATCATTGCAGATTTTGGACAGCTTCACCGCCACACGTTTGAGCACGCCAGAGAACATCACGAAGGCCCCCATGTCAGACGTGGCCTCAATCATATCGCCAGCGGCGATAACGCGCTCTCCTGAAACAACTGCCAGATGGCGCGTAACAGCCTCGATATAACCTTGTGGGGTGTTGATGCCGGTGCCAATCGCAGTGCCACCCAAATTGATTTCGCGCAGCAAGTTGCTAACTTCTGTCAGGCGATCAACATCTTCGCCGATGGTCACGCCAAAAGCGCGGAACTCATCGCCAAGGCGCATCGGCACAGCATCCATCAACTGCGTGCGTCCCACTTTGATAATGTCGTGAAACTCAACCCCCTTGGCCAGAAACGCAGCTTTCAATGCCTTAAGTTCAACAACCAATGCTGGGCACATGCGCACCATGGTGAGACGCACCGCAGTGGGATAAGCATCATTGGTAGATTGCGACAAGTTCACATGATCATTGGGGTGGATCAACTCATAATGCCCCGGCCCGCGTTGCAATTCGCGCAAAGCCAAATTGGCAATCACCTCATTGGCATTCATGTTAGTTGAAGTGCCTGCACCGCCCTGCACCATATCAACGATGAAGGCGTTGTCGGCCTCACCCGCAATCATGCGGTCGCAACCACGGATAATGGCTTGACCGATGCGCTGATCCAAAACACCAAGCTCCATGTTCGCCAGAGCTGCCGCCTTCTTCACCATGCCGAGGGATTGGATCACTTCAGGATAATCCCCCACCGTCGTTCCGGTGATCGGAAAATTTGTCGCCGCTCGGGCGGTGTGCACACCGTAAAGCACCTCAGCGGGCAATTCCCACTCACCTAATGAATCAGCTTCGCGCCTTGTATTGGCCATGACTATTCGGCCGCCTGCAAATAATCTTCCATTGGCGGGCAAGAGCAAACCAGATTGCGATCCCCATAAACATTGTCCACGCGCTTCACTGGCGGCCAGTATTTGGAGCCTGTGTCACCTAACGGGAAAAAGGCTTGTGTTTTCGAATAAGGATGCTTCCACTCGCCCAGCAAATCCTTGTGGGTGTGCGGCGCGTTCTTTAGTGGGCTATCCAACTTGTCGGCGCGGCCTGCTTCCACATCCGCAATCTCGCCGCGTATGGCAATCATGGCATCGCAGAAACGATCCAGTTCACCCTTGGCTTCACTTTCAGTGGGTTCGATCATGAGGGTATCCACCACAGGAAAAGACATGGTGGGAGCATGGAAGCCATAGTCTCCCAAACGCTTGGCCACATCTTCCACCGTAATGCCTGATTTCTCTTTCACCCAGCGCAAATCCAAAATGCATTCATGCGCCACGGTGCCCGCAGGGCCGGTGTAGAGAATGGGGAAATGCGCTTTCAACCGTGCCGCCATGTAGTTGGCGTTCAGTACGGCGATTTTGGTGGCCTCTGTCAGCCCCGGCCCGCCCATCATGGCGATATACATCCATGAAATCGGCAGAATCGAGGCAGAGCCATAAGGTGCTGCGGAAACCGCGCCTTTCCTGCCCGATGGCAACTTCACAACATCATGCCCCGGCAAATGCTTCGCCAAATGAGAACGCACACCAATCGGCCCCATACCCGGCCCGCCGCCACCGTGAGGAATGCAGAAGGTTTTGTGCAAATTCATGTGACAAACATCAGCGCCCAATTCGGCTGGCCGCATCAGGCCCACTTGTGCATTGAGATTGGCTCCATCTAAATAAACCTGCCCGCCATTCTCATGGATGATGCGGCAGATGTCGATGATGCTATCTTCATAAACACCATGCGTGGACGGATAAGTGATCATCAACGCTGCAAGATTGGCAGAATGTTGCTTGGCCTTGGCCTCAAGATCAGCAACATCCACATTGCCCAATGCATCGCAGGCCACCACAACAATCTTCATGCCACACATCGCGGCCGAAGCAGGGTTAGTGCCATGCGCAGAAATGGGGATCAAACACACATCGCGCTTTTTGCCGTCATTGGCATCGTGATAACGGCGAATGGCCAGAAGCCCGGCATACTCACCTTGGCTGCCAGCATTAGGTTGCAACGACACGGCATCAAAGCCGGTAATCTCGCACAGCATCTTTTCCAAGCTGGCAAACATCTCGGCATAGCCCTTGGTCTGAGCAGTGGGCGAAAAGGGATGAATGGCACCAAACTCCGGCCAAGTGACCGGGATCATCTCCGCGGCCGCATTCAGCTTCATGGTGCAAGAGCCCAGCGGAATCATCGCCTGATCCAGCGCCAAATCCTTGCCCTGCAACAAACGCATATAACGCATCATTTCGGTTTCGGTGCGATAACTGTGAAACACGGGATGGGTCAGGAATTTGGATTGGCGTTTGAGATTTAGCGGGATACCCCCAACATGAACCACAAGCTTAGCATCAAAAATACCCAAGAGCTTATGAAGCGTTTCATGCGTGGTGGTTTCATCAAGCGTAATTCCAACATGATCTTTATCAACGCCGCGCAAGTTGATGCCCGCTTTGGCGGCTGTTGCCACAAACGCCTTGGCGCGGCCTTCGGCCTTCACTGTTAAAGTGTCAAAAAATGATTCAGAAACAAGGTTATATCCCGCCGCCTTCAACGAACCCGCAAGGCCTTGCGCCTTTGCATGAACACCTTGTGCAATTGCTTTAAGCCCTTCAGGCCCATGCCAACAGGCATAGAACCCGGCCATCACCGCCAGCAAAACTTGCGCGGTGCAAATGTTACTTGTCGCCTTGTCGCGGCGAATGTGCTGTTCACGCGTTTGCAGCGCCATGCGCAGTGCGGGTTGGCCAGAGGCATCCACCGACACACCAATCAAGCGCCCCGGCATCACGCGTTTCAACTCATCCTTTACTGCGAAAAATGCCGCATGTGGCCCGCCATAACCGATGGGTACGCCAAAGCGCTGCGAATTACCCAGCGCAATATCAGCACCCATTTCACCCGGTGATTTAAGCAAAGTCAGCGCCAACAAATCTGTCGCCAATATCGCTAGAGCACCGGCTTCGTGCAACTTGCTAATCACTCCACCAAAATCGCGCACCGTGCCGGATGAGCCGGGGTATGACAGCAACGCACCAAACACTTTACTTGCATCAAGCGTGGCCACATCCCCGATTTTCAACTCAATGCCAAACCCTTTGGCTCTTGTCTGCAACACGCCAATGGTCTGTGGATGCGTGTCGGCATCAACAAAAAACACATTGGCCGAAGATTTCGACACTCGCTTGGCCATGGCCATGGCTTCTGCCGCAGCAGTTGCTTCATCCAGCAGTGAGGCATTGGCAATATCCATGCCAGTGAGATCCATCACCATCTGCTGATAATTTAAAAGCGCCTCAAGGCGGCCTTGCGAAACTTCAGCTTGATAGGGCGTATAGGCCGTGTACCAACCCGGATTTTCCAACACATTGCGCAAAATCACGGGCGGCGTGTGCGTGGCGTGATAGCCCATGCCAATGAGTGAGGTGAAAACCTTATTCTTGCCCGCCATGGCTTTCAACCTGGCCAGTGCTTCATGTTCAGACAGCGCAGGCTCCATTTGCAACGCCTTCACCGATCGCAGCTTGGCAGGCACGGCTTTGGTGATGAATTCATCCAGCGACGGAACACCAAGCACTTTCAACATCGCCGCAATTTCAACAGCGTTAGGGCCAATGTGGCGTGCAGAAAAAGAAACACTCATAGCTCAGCCCACAAACTTATCGTAAGCGGCCTTGTCCATTAGCTCAGCCAATTCGCCGTCATTGGACATTTTCACTTTCATGAACCAGCCTTCAGACTCTGGCGCGCGGTTGACGAGCGCAGGGTCACCCGAAAGCTCGCCATTCACTTCCAATACCTCGCCAGAAACCGGCACATAAATATCTGAAGCTGCTTTCACGCTTTCAACAGTGGCCACACTTTCATGCGCTTTCACCACGCGGCCCACTTTCGGCAAATCAATAAACACCACATCGCCAAGCTGCGCCTGCGCGTGATCGCTAATGCCAATGGTGGCGATGCCACCAGCAACTGTCACCCATTCATGGTCTTTGGAAAATTTCATGGTCTATCCTCATTTCTTGAAACGGTTGGGAACAAAGGGAAGGGTAATAACGGTGGCAGGCAGCGCCTGCCCGCGCACGATGAGTTTGAGGGGCGTGCCAGCTGCGGCATAGCTGGTTTCCACATAGCCCATGGCCACAGGCCCATTCACCGTGGGGCCAAAGCCACCAGATGTGATCACGCCAATTTTCCGGCCACCCTCATCTTGAATCTCCGTGCCATCGCGGGCTGGAGCGCGGCCCTCAGGCTTTATGCCCACACGCTTCTTAGAAACACCGCCCAACAATTCGCGTTGAACACGGTGCGAACCGATGAAGCCACCATCCGCCCGCCTGCGCTTGGCGATAGACCACTGCAGTTGTGCTTCAATAGGCGAAGTGGTGCGATCAATATCATGGCCATAAAGGCAAAGCCCCGCCTCAAGCCGCAAACTGTCGCGCGCACCAAGGCCAATGGGCTTCACCGTTTCATCTTGCAATAATCTGTTCCATAGCTTCACCGCGTCTGCCCCATCCACCGAAATCTCAAAGCCATCTTCACCCGTATAGCCAGAGCGTGAAACATGAGCGGTTACACCATCCAAATCAAAGCGACCCGAATGCATGAAGGACAGCGCTTTCACGCCATCATTCAACTTGGCCAGAGCTGCCTCAGCCTTTGGCCCTTGCAGCGCCATCAAGGCCAGACTGTCATAGCGATTGAACGTCAATCCCAGCGGCAGATTTTCTTCGATATGCGCAAAGTCAAAATCTTTGCGTGAAGCATTCACCACCACATAGAGCGAACCCTCCAAACCCTTCCAATTGGAATGCGTGATCATCAAATCATCGCTGATTCCGCCTTGAATGTTGAGCAGCTGCGAATAGCGCTGCTGGCCGGGCTTCAGGCCTAAGATGTCTGCAGGCACCAGCATTTCCATCGCACGCGCCACAGTCTCGAAATTCGGGCCCAAAATGCTACATTGGCCCATATGTGAAACTTCAAACAAGCCCGCACTTTCGCGCGTCCATTTGTGTTCAGCCATAATGCCGCTGGGATATTGCACAGGCATATCATAGCGAGAAAAAGGCACCATTTTGGCACCAAGGGCCACATGCACATCATATAAGGGGGTACGCTTCAGCGCAGTTTCATCCATCTGATCTCTCCTGACAACAAAGCAAACGCACACAATCAAGTGAGCGTTGCCCCCTCTGTCAGGAACCTGAGAGTTTTCGCCTTTGGGTGACTCCGACACCCAACTGCTTTCTCCTTCGGTGAGCGACGTGTTTTAACGCCTCTGCTCTCCAGAGTTCATCCCACCAAAGCGGTCCATTTGCCTGAGAGTTTCCGGGGCGGTTGCTCCTTCGGCGCTGGGCAAGCCCAGTCTCTCCCGCATCAGTGGTGACGCATAACGAATGGGATGATAGAAGCTCTCAAAACAAAGTCAACAAAGGCAGGAATTGTCATGTTCTATGGAGAGCCAGAAGGCACAGGCTACGAAGTTTTAGACAAGCGATTCGAAGCCTGTCTCATCGGCCATGCGCGTGTAGAACGTCTCTGGACTGGCGCACGTTGGCTGGAAGGCCCGGCTTGGTTTCCTGCTATGCGTTCATTGATTTTTTCAGACATTCCCAACAATAGAATGTTGCGCTTTGATGAAGCAGGCGGCACCGTTTCAGTTTTCCGTCAACCTTCAAATAATTCCAACGGAAACACCACAGACCCACAAGGCCGCCTTGTCACCTGCGAACATCTCGCACGCCGCGTAACAAGAACCGAGCACGATGGCACCATAACCATTCTTGCCGACAAACATAACGGCAAACGGTTCAACTCTCCGAATGATGTAGTCGTGAAGGCTGACGGCTCAATCTGGTTCACTGATCCATCTTATGGCATTCTTTTCGACTATGAAGGCGGCAAAGCCACCAGCGAAATTGGCGCATGTCACGTCTACCGAATAGATGACCAATCGGGAGAAGTCTCTATCGTTGCCACAGACTTCGAAAAACCCAACGGCCTCGCCTTCTCGCCAGACGAAAGCCAACTTTACATCGCCGACACCGGCGTGACCCACAAAGAAAATGGCCCAAAGCACATTCGCCGTTTTAAAGTGAATGGTGCGAAAATCAGCAGCAGCGAAGTTTTCGCCACTTGCACTGCGGGTTTATTCGATGGCTTTCGTATCGACCAAGATGGCCGCATTTGGACGTCAGCCGCAGATGGCGTGCATTGCTATCATCCTGATGGAACGTTGCTTGGCAAAGTGAAAATTCCCGAACTTGTCTCCAACGTTTGTTGGGGTGGCCCAAAGTTAAATCGGCTTTTCATCTGCGGCACCACATCGCTCTATTCAATTTACCTTGCCATCAACGGGAAACGTTAGATCCTTGGGTTCCAATACGGCCACTGTGATTGGCTTTTGCGCTATCCTCACTTGGGCCTTTCTGGCATTACTGACCACACTGGCCGGCAGCATTCCGCCGTTTGAGCTGGCCGCCTTCACATTTTTGATTGGCGGCTTAACAGGTGCCGCAACTTGGCCCTTTCGCCCACGTTCCATCAGCAATCTGAAGCAAAGCTGGCAAGTTTGGGCGATCGGTGCGGGGGGCTTGTGCCTCTATCACTGCACTTATTTCTTCGCATTGCAGTCAGCCCCACCCGTTGAAGCCAGCCTCATTGCCTATCTCTGGCCGTTACTTATCGTTGTCTTTGCGGCATTCCTGCCGGGTGAAAAAATAAAAGCACACCACATCATTGGAATTGCACTCGGCCTTTTCGGTGCAATACTCATCATCACCAAGGGCGGCAGTGTGGGCTTTGCTTCAGGTCTTAAGCTTGGACATTTCCTCGCCATAGCTTGCGCCTTTATTTGGGCGGCCTACTCAGTGGCCTCGCGGCGCATGGGCAACGTGCCCACAGACGTGGTGGCGGGCTTCTGCTTGATGACATCCACCGTCACGGCGGTGCTGCATTGGATATTCGAGCCAACTGTTATTCCGCAAACAGCGCTGCAATGGCTTGCTATCCTATGTCTCGGCCTCTTTCCCTTGGGGGCCGGTTTTTATGCTTGGGATTTCGGCATGAAGCGCGGCAACATTATGCTGCTGGGCACACTTTCATATGCCGCCCCTCTGCTATCAACGCTCATCCTGCTCGCATCTGGCTTTACAGCTTGGCATTGGTCAATCGCTGCCGCTTGCGTACTCATCACAATTGGCGCGCTGGTTTCAGCGAAGGACTTATTATTGCAAAAAAACTAAATCCAGCGACGAACCCGCTGGCAATAGGCCTGATAGTCCGCGCCAAATTTTTCCAACATCACACGCTCTTCCGGCAAGATCTGAAAACGCTGGATAAACAAGGCAAGAATGGCAGGTCCTAAGAGCAGCCAAGCGTCTCCCAAAATAGCCGTGATGCCGATCAGCAAAAGCACAAGGCCGAGATACATTGGATTGCGCGAAAAACGATAGGGACCCGAGATCACCAGTTTTTCGGCACGGTGGATGGCAATCGGGTTGGGTGTCGTGCGCGCCAGTCTGAAATTGCTCAGGGCGGAGAAAGCAAGGGCAACGGCCACTGCGCAAAGGGCAATGCCAATATAAAGCAACAGACCATGCGAAATGCTGCCGCCCAGCCACCAGTGGCCTGCCCACATCAACGCGCCAACACTGAGCATGACAAACGGCGGAGGAATTTTATGATCAAGGAATCCCATCACTAAATCCTTATACAAGCGCCCCGTGGCAATGCTTATACTTTTTGCCGGAACCGCAAGGGCAATCATCGTTGCGTGAAACTTGGCCCCATGTTTCAGGCTTCTTAGAGTTCAACTTTACAGCCTTCTTGGGCTTCTTAGCCGAAGTTTCCATTTTCATTTCACCAACAACAACTTGTTGTGTGCCACCTTCATCTTGGCCCGTGGTGGCATCAATGTGATGCAGCTCCATCGGCGGCAAAGCGGTTTCTTGCGGCAAAGCGCCGGGCTGATCATACTGCAACTGCACACGCATTAACTGGCTGGTAACGGCTTCCTTCAAGCGGCTCACCATGCTTTGGAACATGGTAAAACCTTCGGTTTTATATTCGTTCAGCGGATCACGTTGTCCATAACCGCGCAAATGGATAACCTGGCGCAAATAATCATTGGCAATAATATGGTCGCGCCATAACCGATCGAGCGTTTGCAACAAAACAGATTTTTCAATCTGCTGCGGCAAGCTCTGGTCAGGCATGGCCTTGTTCCATTCCTCACGCTTCGACAAATAGAATTCGTCGGCGGCTTTGGCCACACGCTCACGGATTTGTTCATCCGCTATGCCCTCTTCCTTAGCCCACTCATCAACAGGAAAGTCAATCGCAATGGCTTCGCGCAAACGCTCCCGAAGACCTGTTGCATCCCACTGCTCAGCATAAGCATTTTCAGGAATGTGTTTCGTCACAAGTTCAGAAACAACTGCGTGGCGCATATCATCAACAGTTTCTAAAACTTCAATGCCTTTCATAATACCAATGCGTTGATCAAAAATAACTTTGCGCTGATCATTCATCACATTGTCGAATTTCAGCAAGTTCTTGCGAATATCAAAGTTGCGCGCTTCCACTTTTTTCTGCGCTGTCTCCAACGCCTTGTTGATCCAAGTGGAAACAATCGCTTCGCCTTCTTTCAGGCCCAGCTTTTGCAACATACCATCCAGACGATCTGTGCCGAAAATGCGCATCAAATCATCTTGCAGCGAAAGATAAAAACGCGACCGACCCGGATCGCCCTGCCGTCCAGATCGGCCACGCAATTGGTTATCAATGCGGCGACTTTCATGCCGTTCAGTGCCAATCACAAACAGGCCGCCAGCAGCGATGACAACGCGCTTGTTGCTCTCAATCTCATCTTTAATTTTTTGAATGGCGCGTTCGCGTTCAGGGCCTTCTGGCAGGTGCGCCAGTTCTTGTTCTGTGCGCATTTCCAAATTGCCGCCCAGCTTAATATCGGTGCCGCGGCCTGCCATATTGGTGGCAATCGTAACTATACCGGGCGCACCGGCTTGCGCGATGATTTGCGCTTCTTGCTCATGATAACGCGCATTCAAAACACTGTGCTTAATTCCAGCAGACGTCATCGCATTGGAAAGCGTTTCAGATTTTTCAATTGAAACCGTACCCACCAAAACGGGCTGACCACGTGACTGTGCATCCTTAATGGTTTCAGTAATCGCATGAAATTTTTCCCGCTCAGTGCGGTAAACTTCATCATTCTCATCCAAACGCGCCACAGCCACATTGGTTGGCACGTCTAAAACATCAAGCCCATAAATGTCGATGAACTCATCCACTTCAGTCAATGCCGTGCCCGTCATGCCAGCAAGTTTTTCATACATGCGGAAATAGTTTTGGAAGGTGATTGAAGCCATCGTCACGTTCTCAGGCTGAACTTGCACATGCTCTTTGGCTTCAATGGCCTGATGCAGGCCTTCCGAATAACGACGACCTGGCATCATACGACCAGTGAATTCATCGATGATGACAACTTCGCCATCCTTTACGATATAGTCCTTATCAACTGTGAATAGCTTATGGGCCCGCAAGGCATTTTGAATGTGATGAATAACCGTCACATTCTCAGCATCATAAAGATTGCCTTCCTTCAAAATGCCGGCTGCACGCAACAACTGTTCAAGGTGCTCGTTACCGGCTTCAGTCAGTGTCACCTGCCGTTGCTTTTCATCCAAGTCATAATCTGTTGCAGCAAGCTGCGGAATAAAACGATCTAGCGTGTTGTAAAGATCAGACTTGTCATCAACCGGGCCGGAAATAATAAGTGGCGTGCGCGCTTCATCCACCAGAATGGAATCGACCTCGTCGACAATCGCAAAATGGTGTCCGCGTTGCGTCATCTCTTCGAGATGATATTTCATATTGTCGCGCAAATAATCAAAGCCTAATTCATTATTGGTGCCGTAGGTGATGTCACAGGCATAAGCGGTGCGGCGTTGATTATCGTCCAGCCCGTGGACAATCACACCCGTGGTCATGCCAAGAGCTGAATAGACTTTGCCCATCCAAGCGGCATCGCGCTTGGCCAGATAGTCATTCACCGTAACCACGTGAACGCCTTTGCCTTCAAGTGCGTTGAGATAAACCGGAAGCGTGGCAACCAAAGTTTTGCCTTCACCGGTTTTCATTTCCGAGATTGTGCCAGAGTTCAGCACCATGCCGCCAACCATCTGAACATCAAAATGGCGCAGACCCAGTGCACGCTTGGCAGCCTCACGCACCGCCGCAAAAGCCGGAACCAACAGTTCATCCAACGATTTGCCGCCAGCCAATTCGGCCTTGAACTGGGTGGTCAAATCTTTCAGCTCTAAATCACTCAAAGCCGCATATTTGGCTTCCAGCGCATTGATAGCCGGAACCCGTTTCTCAAATGGCACTAATTTACGACCATTCGTCGTCCCAAAAACTTTGGCGGCGAGATTACTCAATCCGAGCATGTGATTCATTCCTGCTAGGCCAAAGCCCATAAAAGTTAACCGATTTGGCCCGCATATAGCCCAGAGAAACGGCTTGTGGAAACCCAATCCTACAGTTAGCCTGAGATAGGCAGCCACGCGCCCGCTTTCAACCTGTTGCAGCGCGGCAAC
This sequence comes from Hyphomicrobiales bacterium, assembly GCA_043757845.1. GTDB lineage: Bacteria > Pseudomonadota > Alphaproteobacteria > Rhizobiales > Aestuariivirgaceae > Aestuariivirga. The sequence goes on from JAYVOQ010000053.1 coordinate 26,214, forward strand.
AGCGGCCCGAAAAGGCACATTGTTGCCTTGTTTCAAGGCCAATGCCTCAATATACGGACGGTCTTAAGGGGCAATAGTTGATGGAATCCATGAAACAAGTTCACTTTCTTCTGAAAACCGCCCTGCTCTCCAGCGTCATTGGCTTAAGTTTGGTCTCTGCTGCCGCAGCACAAACAACCAGCCCGGCCACTTTGACGGGTGAAGATAAAACTGTGGCCACCGTCAACGGCTATGAAATTAAAACCTCAGAAGTGCGCATGGCTTTTGATGATGTCATCGGCCAATTGCCGAACATGCCGGCCAAACTGCGCTTTCCCTTCGTGGTCGAATTCCTGATTGAGCGCCATCTATTGGCGCAAGTGGCAGCCCAAGAAGGCATTGCCTCAACGGAAGACTACAAGCGGCGCTTGGCGGCTTATCAAGCTAAAGCTTTGCGTGATTCTTACCTTACCGAAAAAATCGCACCTGCCGTAACTGAAGCTGAAATCAAAGCGGCCTATGAAAAAGAAGCTGCCAAGGTTCAAGAGACAGAGCGTATTCGTGCCCGCCACATTCTGGTGGCCACGGAAAAGGAAGCAAATGACATTGAGGCTAAGCTAAAGGCTGGCGCAAAGTTTGAAGACTTGGCCAAGCAATACAGCTTGGACGGTTCTAAGGATTACGGTGGCGATCTGGGCTATTTTACCGCCCCTGAAATGGTGCCCGAATTTTCAAAAGCCGCCTTCGCCCTCAAAGCCGGAGAAATATCGGCCCCTATAAAAACTGACTATGGTTGGCACGTCATCCGCCTTGATGATCGTAAAATGGGTTCTGCCCAACCTTATGATCAAGTGAAAGAAGCCATCAGAAACGTATTGGTGCGTGACAAAGTCCAAGCCAAATTGGCCTCACTGCAAGGCACAGCCAAAGTTGAGATTCTAGACCCGGATCTGAAGAAGGCCCAAGAAGAAGCCAAGGCCCAGCAGAATGCCGCACCGAAAAAGCAAGACAATGGCGCAGCTTCTGCCGTTCAAGGCCGGGCTGAAGATGCCGGCAAGGGCGATCT
>JAYVOQ010000054.1:0-7251 GCA_043757845.1 Hyphomicrobiales bacterium
AATTCGAAAATGTCATCTGCCGCATCGGAAAATCCTCCGACACAGAAGAATCACATCAATGCAAATTCAGCAAGACATTAAATCAGAGGTTCCTTAAAACAATTTAAGTTTGATCATAGTCTAAAAGGTATTTTCGAACTATGTGTTCAGTCCCGCCATTTGATGGAGAATATTCCCCCAATCCTCATTTAACTGAACAGGATCAAAAGTAAAGTTTTTGCAGCTCACTTCCGCTTCAACCAAATTCCGCGCTTTAGCGAGAGCCGCGGGGAAGGGCTCTTTTGCAGAGTTGTAAAAGACCCATCTGGATTCAATAATGATACCTGCACGACATCACGCGCAATTCGTCTTTCTCAACCTTGTAAACCAGTTGGTGTTCCTGGTTGACGCGCCGTAACCGACAGCCAGCCTATTCAAACTTCAACAGTTCAGGTTTGCTTTTCGCCTCAAGCCGCGCGGCGGAAGGCTTTCACTATAATTTTCCTCTCGCCCTTCCGTGCAAACGCAAGGTCATATGAAGTCTGCATCCGGCACAAAGTCTCAGCGCGCAAGCCAAAGGCCTTTTCAAAACGGATTGCCATGTCAGCCGAAAGGCCCACGCGCCCGTTGAGCAACTTGCTCATAGCTTGGCGCGAAACGCCGAAATGTTCCGCCAGTTCCACAACGGTCAGCCCGCGCGGCTCCACAATCTCCTCGCGCAGCCACAGGCCGGGATGAACCGCAAAAACAGGGGAAAGCTTGATTGCCATCAGTGATAATCCTCCAAATTGAGATCGACGATGCCGCCGTTCTCATCCAACTTGAATGTCAACCGCCAGTTGCGCGTCACCGTCATGGCCGCAGTGCCATTGCGGTTTCCCGTCAGCCAATGAAAGCCAAAGTTCGGCGGAACTTTGAGTTCCTCTGCGCTGTCGGTAGCCACCAGAAAGGCCATCATATTACGAAGACGGGCGGCCACCCTCGCATCCAGCCCAACAGCGCGGCCAGTTTTCAAATATGAGGCAAGGGCCTTGTGCCGGACGGAGATGATGTCCATCAGAAGGATATAGCAGGAATATGCGTTTGTGTCAACCGTCAGCTTACGGGTGACAATTTGGAAAGAATTTTTGGTATTGGCAACTTCGAGGTATCTGCCCCTAAATAATGATGCCGACAGGCCAGCACAATCACTTCGTTTGCCGCAGCGCGGTAAACTAGGCGATGTTCTTGGTCAATGCGCCTTGACCAACAGCCAGCCAAGCCAAATTTCAGTGGCTCGGGCTTTCCCACTCCATCGAAAGGGGATTTCACGGTTGCCTGCAGGAGATCAATGATCTTCAAAGCCTTGCGGCGGTCAGTCTCAATCCAAAAGCGCAAGTCTTCAGTTGCGTCGGCATCAAAGACCAAACGCATTCTTCACTTCCGCAACCGTCTTAAACATTTTGCGGCCTTTGTTGCTGCGCTTGGCGGCGGCCAGCAGCCGCTTGGCATTGGCGGGTGAGCGCAAGAGATAGGCCGTCTCCATCAAGGAATCATAATCATCTCGCGCAAGCAAAACCGCATCTCCGCCTTTGGCGCGTTTGACGGCGATGGGGTCGTGGTCGTTCACCACCTTGTCGATGGCGGATTTCAGGTTGGCGCGAAGCTCTGAGTAAGAAACGGTGTCCATGCGCTATTCGTACAATGTTTCGGTACAATTTGCAAATCATATATCTGGCTCTGCAAGTTCGGTGCGCTTTGCGGGCAACTGGCAGGCCTTTTCTGGAGGGGTGCAAATTATTTCTGGCTGGCTTAATCTCACCCTATGAACATTCACACCAAGCCTGAAAAATCTAACATCAAAATTGGCAAATCCGTCTGCCCACATGATTGCCCCTCGGCCTGTGCGCTGGAAGTGGAGCTGCTGGATGAGCGCACCATTGGCCGCGTGCGGGGTGATAAGGATAATACTTATACCAAAGGCGTGATCTGCGAGAAAGTGGCGCGTTATGCCGAGCGGGTGCATCACCCAGACCGCCTTCTGCATCCGATGAAACGCGTCGGCCCGAAAGGGGCAGGGCAGTTTGAGCGTATCACGTGGGATGAGGCGCTTGATCTCACCGCCGCTGCTTTCCTGAAAGCCGAAGCCGATCACGGGGCCGAAAGTGTCTGGCCCTATTGGTATGCCGGCACTATGGGGCTTCTGATGCGTGATGGCATTGAGCGGTTGGTCAACACCAAGGGCTATTCATCGATGTATGGCACGGTGTGCATCGCGCTTTCATGGGCGGGCTTTTATGCAGGTGCAGGCAAGATTGCTGGCGTTGACCCGCGTGAGATGCAGAAGTCAGATTTGATTGTGGTGTGGGGCGGCAACCCGGTGAACACGCAAGTTAATGTGATGACGCATGTTGCCATCGCCAAAAAACAGCGCGGTGCGAAATTGGCCTGCGTGGATATATATGAAACGGGCACGATGAAGCAGGCCGATATCAAACTTTTGATCAAGCCCGGCACGGATGGGGCACTGGCTTGTGGTGTGATGCATGTTTTATTCCGTGACGGTCATGCGAATTGGGATTATCTTCATCAGTATACGGATGATCCCAAGGGCATGGAAGCCAATCTCGTCAACAAGACGCCGGAATGGGCGTCAGAGATTTGTGGCTGCCCAGTTTCAGAGATCGAAGCCTTCGCCAAACTCATCGGCGAAACACCGCGCACGTTCTTCCGCATTGGCTACGGCTTTGCCCGCAGCCGCAATGGTGCTGCCAACATGCACGCGGTTTCTTGCATTCCCGCCATCACCGGCGCGTGGTTGCATGAAGGCGGCGGTGCCCTGCATTCCAATTCCGGCATCTATAAATGGAACAAGACACAGCTTGAAGCCAAGGATGCCAATCAAAGCCAGCGCGTGATGGATCAAGCCCGCGTGGGCGAGGTTCTCTGCGGCAATCCACATGATCTGCAAGGCGGCCCACCGGTCACAGCCATGCTGATTCAAAACACCAATCCGCTATCCATAGCACCTGATCAAACCCGCGTGCGCCAAGGTTTCGCGCGGGAGGATTTATTCGTTTGCGTGCATGAACAATTCATCACGGAAACTGCAAAATTTGCCGATGTGCTTCTGCCAGCGACAACGTTCTTAGAGCATGACGATATTTATCAAGGCGGCGGGCACAGCCATATTCTTTGGGGCCGCAAACTGATTGAGGCGCAAGGTGAAGCGCATAGCAATGATTTCGTCATCCGCGAATTGGCCAAGCGCGTGGGCGCGACTCACGTAAGTTTTGAGAAAAGCGGTCATGAACTTGTTGATGATTTGTTGAAGTCATCAGGCCGCAAGGGGCTTGATGAATTGGATGCGCAGAATTGGTTTGACGTGATGCCGGATTTTGAAACGGCGCATTTCATCAACAGGTTCGGCCATGCCGATGGTAAATTTCATTTCCGCGCTGATTGGCAGGCGGCGGCGAAATTCATGTCCAAGATGGGCGCACTTGGCCCGCTGGAAAATCTGCCGGAATGGCCGGGGCATTATGCGGCACACGAACAAGCGAATGCAGAATATCCCTTCCGTCTTGCAACGTCTCCGGCACGCGCATTTTTGAATTCCACATTCAATGAAACTCCGTCGAGCCAAAAGCGCGAAGGCAGGCCATCTGTGCTGGTGCATCCTGATGATTTGGATGCATTGGGAATTCCTGATGGCGCGAAACTGCGCGTGGGCAGCAGGCGTGGCGAAGTGGTGCTGCACGCCAAGGCCTTTGATGGTTTGCGCCGAGGCGTACTCATCGCAGAAGGCCTATGGCCGAATGAAGCCCATGAAGGCGGCAGGGGCATCAACACGCTCACAGGCGCTGATCAACCCGCTCCGGCCGGTGGTGGGGCTTATCATGACAACGCCGTGTGGGTGAGGGCGGAAAAGCTCTTGTGAACCTCAGACCAATTCGCCCGACTCATGCCTCTTTATAAAACACTTCCACCGTGCCGCTCACTTTAACGGTCATCGGGTTGCCGTGGCGGTCTTTGGATTTGCCGCCCGTTGGAATGCGCACCCAACCTTCCGAGATGCAGTATTCTTCCACATTGGTTTTTTCCACGCCGTTGAAGCGAATGGCGATGGTGTGCTGCAAAACCTCGGCGTTGAAATGCGGGCTGCGTGGATTGATGCATAGACGGTCGGGCAGGGCGGGCTTTTGGGTGGCGGGTTGATCGGTCATGGTGGAGCGGGCCTTTTGCTATATCAACCAAGCTGAGCGGTTGATGTTCCAATATACCACATCGGTCTCATGCATTGAAAGCGGCAAGAAGGCCCGCCATATCGGCCAAGGCTTGCGGTGAAAGCACAAGGCCACGGCTCTGTGCTGGATGCAGTGTTGCCGCCGCATAAAGCGAAGGTGCATAGTGCAAAGCCTCACGCCCCGCCAGGCGCTGCAACAAAAGGGCAAAGGCGCCAAAGTTTGCAACGCAAGCCTGGCGCTGTTCCGTCACAGCCCATTGCACCAAACCGCCAAAAGCTGCTTGAGACAGGGGCCAGCCTTGGCTCACACGGCGCAAACTTGCAAAATCCAACTCTGCCGCCAAATGCGCATCAGCGCGAGCATTGTGCGCAGCGGCATCAAGGTAAGCGCAAGGCACAATATCGGGGGGCAAATTCTTGTCGCGGTGCCACCGATGGGTGAAAAGACCTTGGCCAATGAAAAACCGCTCATGCGGCAGAAGCCGCAATTCGAAGTCTGCCAACAGAGCGTCGAGAGCGGTCATAAATCCAAGATAGGATATTATTCACGGAATGTCAAGCGACGTTTGAGATTACCCGCGAGCCCGAACGCGTTTCTCCGCCCGAACCGCCATACTTTTTTTGAAAAACAAATATTTTGAGACACGGAAGAATCGTAATAATCAAATTTGTAATTGACAATTGCTTTATGTTCTTTATTTGTTCTTTGTACACCTGTTTATCTGAGGCCATGTCGAGAATAATGTTGGCAACTTTCTTAGGAGCTAGAAATTGCCGTCTTAGCTGGTTAATCAAACTGCTGGAGTTTTGACGGTATGGACAGTTCGCTTAAAGTTAGGTTTACAAACCCGTCGCGGGATAGTTCGGCTCCATTCAATAAGAAAAAATCCGCAAGTCGATCCGAAGGTTTGGATCATGTGGGGTCGCAGTTTGAAAATGAATCTGATGAACTTGAGCATTTCAGAAACAAAATAATACTTGGCGATTCTGTGAAAGTTATGCGGACAATCCCAAGCAATTCTTTGGATTTGATCGTTACTTCGCCGCCGTACAATTTGAAAAACTCAACGGGCAATGGCATGAAAGATGGTCGCGGCGGCAAGTGGCGAAACGCTCGACTAATCGACGGTTATACAGATCATGACGATTGTATGCCCCATGATGACTACGTAAAATGGCAGCGGTCGTGTCTGATCGAAATGTATAGAACCTTGAAAGACGACGGTGCCATTTTTTATAATCACAAATGGCGAGTCCAAGGTGGTTTATTGCAAGATCGTACCGATATCGTTTCTGATTTTCCCGTTCGACAGATCATTATTTGGTGCCGTAAAGGGGGCATCAATTTCAATGCGGGTTATTTTCTCCCAACATACGAAGTGATCTATCTTATTGCTAAACCGAAATTCAAATTGGCTCCCAAAGCAAATAGCCTAGGCGATGTCTGGGAATTTACCCAGGATATGAATAACCCACATCCCGCTCCCTTCCCCCTCGACCTTGTAGAGCAGATTATTTCAAGCACCACTGCTAAGGTTGTTTTGGATCCCTTCATGGGAAGTGGAACAACAGCGCTGGCCGCGATGAACCTCAAGCGAGATTTTCTAGGAATCGAGATTTCATCAGAATACCGTCAAATGGCATTGAAACGCCTTCGAGGTGAAATTTGGCGGGAACAATAAAACAAGATTTATCATTCAAATCGTTGAATATTGAGAGCGATCCATATCAGCAAGCGGTATTCACAAACCCGTGGCGGAATGCTTATTGGTTTGCGCGCATGTTTATAAATGGTGACAAATACGGTGCAGTTGGCAAAGAAACTGGCCTGCTTCAAAAACTGGTGTTGGGGCTACGGCAAGTTGTCGACGACAGCAGCCAGAACGAGGCCTCAAGAATGGCGCTATCGCTGAATGTTTTTAGAGGATTGGTTGAACTCCGATTTGCCCGACCAACTGGTAAATCCGACAGGGTCAAACTCTTTTTTGAGGATGTTGTAAAAAAGCTAGTGGCGACTGATGATATCAGAGTGTTTATCTGTGCCGCAGAGGCAATTCTGATACCTATTAACATCGCGTTGACAACAATTCCAAATAATGACCGCGAGTTCACAGAAACGGTCGGAAAGGCCTATTTAGATACTTTAGGGGACAAAGGTCTCGCGACAGTTATTGGGTTCTGGGACGATGCGGGGGTCGAGGGGTGCTTAAATGCGGAGCGATTAGCAGTCTTAAGAAGTTTCACGCATCTGCGACGCGAAATTGCACATCTGCCTGAAATAGAGTTGAATTTGGTACTCACAGCTTTCATGCAAGAATTTGAGCGTCGGCTTGGGCAGAAGCGCAAGGGTAGAGCAGGGGGAAGCCTTGAGGACGTAGCTAGTTTTCTCTTCCAATATTACGGTATTAAAGCTGATAATCGCCCGGAACACTTTCAAGCCGATATAGAGGTCGACAAGTGGGTTAAGTGTAAGGACAAGTGGCTGATTGCAATTTCATGCAAGAGAACATTACGTGAGCGCTGGAAACAGGTTTCAAGCGCATCATCGACTGTGTTGAGCAAGCACAAAATTAAGCAAATTTGGCATCTGGTAACTTATGATGAGGATTTGTCAGATGATAAGCTCGCGCTGTTAGGTGATCAGAGGCATATATTCTTCCTGCGCGACGAAAGTCGAAAACTAAGCGAATTTAGTAAACATATCGGTCTTAAGGATTACGTGCGACCAATGTCTCAATTTATTGTCGATCTCAAGAAGGAAATTGGTTAAAAAAGGCAAATTTGTTAATAAACTAACTGCGAATTTTCCTAAATTATCTTCAAAATAATCGTTGACAACATTCCTATATTGTGCTTATACCGATTTGTCTTTTTCCACCGGGGTCCTGTTCGCGACGGTGAGCTGGATGGAAAGAGGCGGCAGGTCCTGCGGGCGGGTTAACGTAACTCGTCATCGGGTGTGCAGGTTGGGTGCGTCAGACACTAAGGTTTGATCACGTAGTCGTGGCGTTTACGCCGGGTTATTGGTTCGCCCATGGAGCCCGTTT
>JAYVOQ010000055.1:0-26654 GCA_043757845.1 Hyphomicrobiales bacterium
TGCCTCAGTCGTTGTGGCGCTGCCGTGTAAAACTTGGCCCATAGTGCATCCCTCCATTCAACGGAAAATATTACACCATCAAATGTCGGGACCAAACACGTAAAGGCTGGACTTTGTGGGTTGAGGCCGAAAATATCTTTCTCATTTATGATGGTGTTAATTGGGTTGGCCCCCCGGTTCCGCAGATCTTGCAGAATATGACCCTGTTGGGTGTGAACGCCACGGCAGATGCAACCAATAAGTTGGTAGTGAGTTCCTCTGCGGTTTTATTTAACAACATCGGCAATGGCATTCAGCTGAAGTTCAATAAAAATGCGTTAGCTGATACCGCGAGTCTTCTTTATCAAACTGGCTTTTCTGGCCGTGCCGAAGTGGGTGCCACGGGCGACGATCATTTTCACATCAAGGTCAGCCCCGACGGTGCAACGTGGAAAGAAGGCCTGCTGATTGATGCAAGCTCAGGCTTAGCCAAAGTTTTTGCCAACCCGACGGATCCCCTTGGCATAGCAACCAAGCAGTATGTTGATTCAACTGTCAGTGGTTCTGCGGCTGGTACGTCTGGGCAAATACAATACAAGAATGGCACAGTTTTTGGGGGCTTTACGGCTTCCGGCGATGCGACAATTAACACTGCCACTGGTGCTTTAATAATTTCCAATGCAGCTGTCACTTTGCCGAAATTGGCAAATTTGGCGGCCAACAGCATCATAGGAAATAACACGGCTTCGCCAGCCACGCCAATTGCTTTGACATCAGCTCAGGTGAAGGCATTGCTTGCCATCGCTGCGACAGACGTTGCGGGCCTTGGGGCTTTGGCCACGGCAGCGTCAGTTAATCTGACCACACAGGCCACAGGTATATTGCAAGCCGCACAAGAGCCAGCCCACTCGGGTGATGTGACGAATGTGGCTGGATCTTTGGTTCTGACCATTGCGGCAGGGGCAGTGACCAATGCCAGGCTGGCGAGCATGGCGCCATTCACTTTCAAAGCGAATAACACAGCGATTGCCGCTGCACCTGCAGATTTAACTGTGGATCAAATGCAAGTCGCCATCAACCTGCAAGGCCAAATGGCCGCCAATTTTCTCATCATGAATTAGGAGATTTAAATGCCAGCCAATACCCAACCGATTTTTTCGACGCTTGGTTCCATTCAATGGGGTGCTGCAGCCTTGGCGGCGGCGAACACCGCCAAAGACGGCACGGGAACCGTGGTCACCATTGCCACCGGAAACAACACAGGCAACAACGCCGGAAATTTTTTGCAAAAACTGGCGGTACGCGCATTGGGAACGAATGTGGCAACCGTGCTGCGCGTTTTCATAAATAATGGTGGTGTGAACACCGCAGCGGCCAACAACACATTAATTGCTGAATTGACCTTGCCCGCAACAACGCTTTCTGAAGTTTCAGCACAACCGGATTATGTGTTGCCGCTAAATTTTGTTTTGCCCGCGGGTTATAAAATCAATGCAACACTGGGCACGGCTGTTGCCGCTGGCTTTCAGGTTTCAGTGATCGGTGGGCAATACTAATGCTTGATTTTTCACACCTTCCAAACGCCAGAAATGGTGCTGACGTTCAAATTTTCAATGCCCTTGGCGTGGGCGATTGGCAAACTTGGACAAGACCGCGTGGGAAAAGCCATGTCGAAATTATCTGCATTAGCGCAGGCGGCGGCGGTGACGGAGGTTTTAGTGCGGTGGTCAGCAGCGCCCGTGGCGGTGGCGGCGGAGGTGGCGGCGCGGCCATACACCGAACGATGATTGCAATTGGCGATGATTATTTCAGTGCATTGCCTGACACCCTCTATATCAACGTGGGTATCGGCGGAGCAGGCGGGGCGGCGGGTGTTGCGGGCAGCAGCGGGGGCACTTCGCAAGTGGCTATCAGGCCCGATTTCGTTGCTCAAAACCGAGTCATTGGTGGCGGAGCAGGCGGTGGTGGCGGGGGCGGTGGAGCAGCAGGGGCAGTTGGCATTGCGGGTACTGCGGGGACTTCGGTCGGCATGACCACAATGCTTAATCTTGGACAATTTGCTTCCTCGACTGGTGTAGGCGGCGGGGCCGGCGGCGCTGTTGCGGGCGGCGTTGGCACAGCGGTGATCTGGGGCAACAATGCCTTGCAAGTTTGCGGCGGTGCGGGCGGTGGCGGCACAACCAGTGCAGATTTTGCGGGCGGTGCCATAACGGCTGGCGGTTGGTTTCCCACACTTAACGGTGCGGCTGCAGGCGCCAACAATGGCAGCGACGGGTTTTTATCATGGAAGCCCTTTGGAACATGCGGTGGTTCAGGCGGCGGCGCTTCAAATGCGCTGAGCGGCGGCAATGGCGGCAAAGGTGCAATCGGTTCTGGCGGTGGCGGCGGCGGTGGTGGCGTGTCTGGCGGCATTGGAGGCCAAGGCGGCGGCGGGCTCGTGATCATTCAAGCCTGGTGAATAAATGACATCCATTGAACGCGAGTTGGGCAACTTACAGGCCCGCATGGAAGCCGTTGAGCATGAACTGCAAGCCGTGCGCAGTGACATCAGAGAAATCCGCGATGCACGTAACCAGTGCGCGCGGCGGTTGGCGACTTTTGATCGTGACTATTGGCTTGGCGGCCACCTTGGGCGCTGCCTTCGAACACGCCTTGCGCGTTTTTTCCATCGTAAAATATTGAAAGCAAAAAATATGAATAACTGGCCGAAGCAATCCGATGCGGATGCCTTCTATGGAAACCCACGTGGTTCCAACGTCAAGGCCTCTGTCCTATGGAAGGCGCAATGTCTCACACATGTAACACCGCCCTTTGCAATGAATTTTGCGGGCACGCCGGTGACGCGGATAATGATTCACGGCAAATGTGCCGATAGCCTGTTGCGCGTTTTACAGGCTATTTGGTTGGCATCAGGCCATAATCAAAAGAAGATTGATGCGTGGGGCGTATCTGAATTTGGCGGTTCATTTAATTTCAGACTGATGCGTGGCTCAAACCATTTGTCGATGCATGCTTATGGTTGTGCCATTGATTTGGCCCCACAGCGTTTCCCAATGGGTCGCACGTTACCGAAATTTTGTGGCGAAGTCTTGCAGGCCCTTAGTGACGAGGGTTGGGTGAATTTACCGCGCGACCGCATGCATTTTCAGGCCGCACATTTTTAAAAACCGCGCCGGTCGGTTTCCGGCATATGACAACATCACAGGTGACTTTATGAATTCCGACACGATTGGCGGCATTGTCCGCGCGATTTTTCCACCTGCTATTGCCTATCTAGTGGGCAAAGGCATTTTGCCAATGGGCGACTATGCCGCTGTGGCAACCGGGTTGATCGCATTGATCACAGCCATTTGGTCTGTGCATACCAACAAAACCGGCAAGACGATCAAGTAATCATGATACGGCTGCTCATCGAAATTTTCGCTGGCCTGCTCAAATTATTTCAAAGGCAATCTGCAAGCTTTGAAAGGGCAAATGAACGCAATGTCGGTGCGGCTATGCAGCGCGAAGTGGATTTACAAAATGAAGAAAACCGCGTTCGCGCTGCTGGCCACACTGACTTTGGCAGCCTGCCAACCGGGCCAGACCCGCTTGACCGCGACAGCCCCGCCTGAGCCTCTTGTGTGTATTGTCTGGCGACCTATATCTTATGCCAGTAGGCAAGATACGGCGGCCACGGTGACAGACATTCGTCACAACAATCTGCGGCGCAAGGCTTACTGCCCCGCTCAAACGTGATTGTTCATCCCACGTTCAGCTTAGCGCGACTATAGAACTTACTAAATCCGGGGAATACTGACGTGAAATCTATTGTGACAGGCCTTTTTTTGATTTTGGTGCTGAATGCCTCACCATCGGCAATGGCTCAGGCGGCTGCGGCCTCTGAGACAGTTGCGGCCCAAACGATTGGGCTCAAAGTCTTCGTGCCGATCGCGGTGAAAGTGGTTCAAGACGCTGCCAATTGGCCCGTCAAACCATCGCAGGCTGCCCTTATCGCGCAGGAAGCCCATCCAGGATCAGTTGTTCTGAGTGTGAAGCTCTTGCCCAGTGGAGAATATGCTGTAACCTTGAAAACTGGGGGCAGCGTGCAGAAAGTCTTTGTCAACGCCACAAGCGGAGCCACGGGTTAGTATGTCATTGCTGCCTTAAGCGTTGAGGGCAACATGCGCATTCTTGTAGTGGAAGACGACAAAGACCTGAACCGCCAGCTTGTGGAAAGCTTGCAGCAAAACGGTTATGTGGTGGACAAAGCCTTTGACGGCGAAGAGGGCCACTTTCTAGGCGAAACTGAACCTTATGATGCCATCGTTCTTGATCTTGGCTTACCCGTTCTGGATGGCGTGAGTGTGCTTTCCAAATGGCGCCGCGCGGGCAAGAAAACTCCGGTGTTGATTTTGACCGCGCGTGATCGCTGGAGCGACAAGGTGGCAGGATTTGATGCGGGCGCTGATGACTATGTGACCAAGCCTTTTCATATGGAAGAAATTTTGGCGCGGCTGCGCGCCTTGGTGCGGCGTGCTGCGGGCCATGCTTCAAGTGAATTGGTGTGCGGGTCAGTCAGCCTTGATACCGCCAACACCAAAGTGACAGTTGACGGCAAGGCCATCAAACTGACTTCACTTGAATTTAGATTATTAAACTATCTGATGCTGCACGCTGGCAAAGTGGTTTCACGCACCGAACTTGTTGAACATCTTTACGATCAAGATTTCGACCGCGATTCCAACACCATTGAAGTGTTCGTTGGTCGCCTGCGCAAAAAGCTGGGCGTGGACGTGCTGCAAACCATTCGGGGCATGGGCTATACGATGAGTGAAACTGGGCATGCGGGCTAATTCGCTCTGGTTTCGGCTGATTGCTTCATCCAGTGTTATCGCCGTTGTGCTGTTGCTGAGCGCAGCTGTTTTGTTGAACGCTATTTTTGTTTCAGCCTTGCAACGCAATTTCGATCAACGGTTACGCGCCGCCCTTGATGGCGTTTTGGCCAATGTTGAATTGGGGGCTGATGGCAAGCCGCAAATTCAAAACCCGTTGGCTGACACGCGGTTTTCGCTGCCGCTTTCTGGTTGGTATTGGCAAGTTTCAAATGCGGGCGATGCCGGCAAATTACTTTCGTCTAATTCGCTTTTAGAGCAACAACTCACTGTGCCAACCGCAGCACTTGCTGGTCGTGACAGCAACGGCGTTGCGGGTTTTTCAATGCTTGACCAGCAGGGCAAGAATTTGCGTGCCATTGAGCAGGATGTTAAGCTGTTCAATGACGGCAAAACTTACGCCTTTGTGGTGAGTGGAAATTTTGATGAGTTGAAATCTGAAATTACCAGTTTTCAACGCACATTGCTTTCGGTTCTTGCTGCCTTGGGCTTGGCATTATTGGCGGGGCTTCTGTTTCAAGTACGTTTCACATTGCAGCCCTTAGCCGACATGCAACATCAATTGAATGACATACGCTCTGGTCGTGGCGAGTTTTTGCCAGATAATTTTCCACGCGAGCTTCAGCCTGTCGCCGACGAATTGAATCTGGTGGTGCAATCCAATCTGGAGATTGTTGAGCGCTCTCGTATGCAAGTGGGCAACCTTGCCCATGCGTTGAAAACACCGATCAGCGTGATCACCAATGAGGCGCGCGACAGCAAAACGCCATTGGCCGCCAAAGTTTCCGAACAGATAAATGTGATGCGCGATCAGGTGAACCTTTATCTTGACCGTGCCCGCCGCGCCGCGCGGGCCCAAAACATCGGTGCGGCCACCGAGGTTGAGCCGGTGTTGCAAGCCTTGGCCCGCACCCTTCAGCGCATAAATGTGGACCGAAAGTTGTCCATTTCAGTTGAAGCGCTTCCGGGGTTACGGTTTCGCGGCGAAAAACAAGACTTGGAGGAAATGGTTGGCAACTTGCTGGACAATGCTTGCAAGTGGGCGAAGTCTAAGGTGATGGTGCAGACTTATGTTGCAGCTGCAATACCTGAAAAGGCCCGCGCATGGCTGGTGATCGTGGTTGATGACGATGGCGATGGAATTCCAGAAGAAAACCGCCAAACGGCGCTGCAACGTGGGCGCCGCCTCGATGAGAGCAAGCCGGGTTCGGGTTTGGGAATGTCGATTATTTCTGAGACTGCCAGTATGTATGGGGGAAGTCTGACGTTGACGGAGGCTGATTTGGGTGGATTGCGCGCCAGTCTGAGATTGCCAATGGTAAACTGAATCAAAGTGTCGGCAATTAAAAGTTGCATATGGACTAAACTAGAGTATTGCGGTTGTTTTTAAAAAACTTATAGTTAGCCTGAGATTTCCACAGTCCAAACATTAATTTACCCAAAAAAAGAAAACAGCTTGACGGCTGCTTTGATCGGGGGTTTTGTCTCCTTCCCAACTGGCTACAACTAAAAATTGCGACATTTGAATCGGCCGCTTTTCTGTTTACTGCCCCCAGTCGCAGAAGATGCAGGCCGGGGGAGCGAACCACACGGTTCGCTCCCCAAATTATTCTGCAGCTTCTTGGATGGGTAGCCCACGCTCTCGGTAGGGCGTGCGGCCATAATAGCCGCGGTAACATTTTGAAAAATGCGATGGCGACGAAAAACCGCAAGCTAACGCCACATTAATCACCGACATATCTGTTTGCAAAAGCAGGGAGCGTGATTTTTTGAGACGCAATTCCAAATAATAGCGTTTTGGTGAACGATCAAGATAACGTCTAAACAGGCGCTCTAACTGCCGCGTAGAAAGCGAAGCTTGCTTAGCAAGCAAACTTGGCGAAAGCGGATCTTCTAAATTGTCTTCCATTTTTTCAATAATGGAAACCAGCTTGGGGTGTCTGGCGCCGATGCGCGCCGGCAATGACATGCGCTGGTTCTCGCTGTGATGGCGAATGGGTGAATGCAAAATGGCTTCGGCAACCGAGGCAGCAAGATCGGGGCCGTGTTGGCTGG
This sequence comes from Hyphomicrobiales bacterium, assembly GCA_043757845.1. Classification (GTDB taxonomy): domain Bacteria; phylum Pseudomonadota; class Alphaproteobacteria; order Rhizobiales; family Aestuariivirgaceae; genus Aestuariivirga. The sequence goes on from JAYVOQ010000055.1 coordinate 6,909, forward strand.
CGATCATGGTCAGCATCATATCTATGGCTGTGGTGCCACCAGCGCTGGTGAAGCGATCACCGTCTATTTCGAATAGACCGCCAGTTGCTTTAAGATCAGGGAATGCTTCTGAAAAGCCTGGCAGATTTTCCCAATGGATGGTGCACCGATAACCATCTAACAATCCCGCTTCTGCGAGGACATGCGCGCCGGTACAGACCGCGCCAATTTGGGCGCCACGCCTGGCCACTTTGCGCAGCCAACTGAGCATGCGCTTATCCGTATTGCGCTGAATGCTTAAGCCGCCACAAATGATAATACTGGCATCAAGCGCAATCGTTTCAAGATCACCATTCACCATGGTGAGAATTCCGTTGGAGGCTGCAACAGCTTGGCCGTTTATCGAATGCAAAGTCCAACGATAGAGGTTTTGTTCTGATAGGCGGTTGGCGATGCGCAATGGCTCAATGGCCGCTGTGACGGGCATCATTGTGAACTCTGGCACCAACACCAAAGCGACTGTCTGCGGCAGAGTGGAAGGTTTATCGCCAAACATATGAATCTCCTTAAGCGACACCATGCGCTAAAACCGACGCATAACGCAAGACCGTCATGTTGCGGTGCAGAAACGACAGTTTACGAACATAAATGTCGCTGGAAAACAACTCGCGTCGCAAAGCGGCGGCTGGCTTTGCGCCTGCTTTGGCATCTTTAAGCCATGTTGCATGTGAGCCTTGAAACCAAAAAACAAACCGCTGCGTTTCTCAAACTTGCTTCAATCGAGGTAACGGCAAAGCAAATCGATAAACTGCCGATCCTTCAGCAGCATTTGGCCAAAGGCACGCGTGTCTTTATTGCGTTGCTGGATGCAGGCGATGTTGAAGGACAGATTGTTTTTGCGGGCGCTTTGCAGCAATCTGGATTTCAAGTGATCCCGCATGTGCCAGCACGCTTTGTGCGCGATGAAGAAGATTTAAAATCACGATTGGCTGGCTTTGCGAAACATGGCGTGACTCAAATTTTGGCGCTGGGTGGCGGTGCACCTCAACCCATTGGAAAATTCGATGCTGCCATTCATCTGATGGAAACAGGCGCATTTGAGGCGCACGGTATCACGCGCATAGGTATTGCGGGCCACCCTGAGGGCAACCCCGATATGACCAAGATTCACGGTGAGGCCATGTTGCTCAACGCGCTGAAACAAAAACAAGCTTGGCTGAGAGAAAAAAAAATTGAAGGCTTCATTGCCACGCAATTTCTATTTGATGCTGAACCGTTGGCTTATTGGGCCAAAAACTTGCGTGAAGCGGGAATTGATTTGCCGTTGCATGTAGGCATTCCAGGCCCCGCTTCTTTGAAAACACTTGTGCGCTATGCAGCCCTATGCGGCGTGGGCCATTCGGCCCGCTTCATCCGCAAGCAAGCGCTGAATATCACCAAGTTGCTGACGGTTTCAGAGCCCACGGAATTTATTGAACAACTTGCCAAACTGCATTTTGAGAAGCCAGAACTGAAAATCGCTGGCCCCCATCTTTATCCCTTTGGCGGGTTTGATAAGCTGTTTGCTTGGCAAGACAGTTTGAGGGTTTAGACTTTATTGAAGGCGCTCACTTCGCTGCCTTTGCGGGCGGCTTTCTGTAAAAAATCCCACGCATAGTTCGCATAAGAGCGGAACACGTAGAGATCGACTGTCTCGCCTTCCACGATATTCAACAGCGCGGCCACTTCCGCAAAGCGCACGCGCCTCACATAGCCGGGCGTGAATTCTGCATCGGTGAAATCCAACGAGCAACCTTTCATCATCACTTCACGGGCACGCTCACCTTCGATGCGAATGATGCTGCGCATGTCTGAGACATCGACTGCGAGTGCATGAGTTTTTTCTACAGCCTTGGCAAGGTCGGCTGCGAGAGTAGGGGCCTTTTCACGCGCACAAAGAATGAGCCATTGATCAGGCGAAAGCCACAGGGCTTTCACATCGCCGAAAGTGTTGGATGTGCGGGGCGTTTTAGGAAGATCAAGCCCTAATACTTCTTTGGCGGCGATCATGAATTTGCGGTCGGTTGTGAGGCCACGCAAATCAATCATCCCGCGGGTGGTAATTTCACGCAGCGATACATAAGTGTTGTCTGGCTCAGCACGATGCACGAGGGCAGATTCAAAAGCAGGCTCAAACATTGATGCGCCCTCCGTCTTTATCATAAAAAACCGTGCCGGTAATCTTGGCCTTCATCACCTTGCCGCCTTCCAGCGGGAAGGAAATAACCTCGCCCATGCGCGCATGGCCATTTTCAATCAGCGCCATAGCGATGGAGCGGCCCAGCGTGGGTGACATATAAGTGGAGGTAACTTGCCCGATCATCTTCATCGGCGGCTTATCTTTCACTTCCGCCACAGCATAAGCCCCATCAGGCAAAACGTCTTGCGGTTCTTCAGTCAGAAGGCCCACCAGTTGCTTGCGGCCTTCACGCTTTAATTCGGCCTGTTCCAATGAACGCTTACCCAGAAAGTCAGCTTTCTTTTTGGAAACCATGCCGGCCATGCCGACATCATAAGGTGTGGTGGTGCCATCGGTTTCATCGCCGATGACGATGTAGCCTTTCTCGGCGCGAAGCACATGCAGCGCTTCGGTGCCATAAGGCTCAATGCCGAATTCTGCGCCTGCTTCCAAAATAGAGTTCCACAGCGAAAGGCCATAGCCTGCGGGTGTTGCAAGTTCATAAGACATTTCACCCGAGAATGAGATGCGGTAGACGCGAACCGGAAATCCACCGAGCCTGCCGCTCTTGAACGACATGTGCGGAAAGGCTTCGTTGGAAACATCAAAATCTGGTTCCAACTTTGCCAACACGTCGCGCGCACGCGGGCCAGCCAAAGCGAATTGCGACCACTGCTCAGTGACAGGGGTGACGAACACTTTGTATTGCATCCATTCCGTTTGGAGCCATTCTTCGAGCCATGCGGCAATACGATCAGCACCGCCCGATGTGGTGTGCATGAGGAAGTGATCTTCGCCCAAGCGCACCGTCACACCATCATCGGTAAGGAAACCCAATTCATTCATCATCAAACCGTAACGGCAGCGACCAACTTTGAGCGTTGAGAAGGTGTTGGTATAGATACGGTCAAGGAACTCTGCGGCATCGGGCCCTTTGATTTCGATCTTGCCGAGGGTGGACGCATCAAGCAGCCCCACTTTATTCCGTACACTGAGGATTTCGCGGGTGATCGACTGGTGCTTGTCTTCACCAACACCTGTGTAAGTATAAGCGCGGCGCCATTGGCCCACAGGTTCCCACGTAGCACCTCTATCCGTGTGCCACTGAAACACTGCCGTGCGGCGCACGGGCAGGAACAAGTCATTGGTTAGTGAGCCAGCAATCGCGCCGAAAGAATAGGGCGTGTAAGGCGGGCGGAAAGTAGTGGTGCCGATTTCTGGAATCGATTTCCCCGTGGCTTCCGCCAATACGCCTAGGCCATTTAAATTTGAAGTCTTACCTTGATCAGTGGCCATGCCAAAAGTAGTATAGCGCTTGGTGTGCTCAACGCTTTCATAGCCTTCGCGTTGGGCGAGTTCGAGATCGGCCACCGTCACATCATTCTGGAAATCGATGAAGTGCTTGTTGCCTTCATTATAGAGACCCGTGGCCGGAGCAAACCAGAGCGATTCCAATGCGGCGCGTTTGGGTTCTTTCACTTCGATCTTACCAAATTTAACAGCCTTGGCTTTTTTCAAAACGGATTTCGCAGCGGCTTCGCCAGCGGCTTGTGATTCAGTGATTGTTTCTGCAACAGTCATCGTGCCATTTGCTCCACCGATGGCGGAGATTGCATCGGTGTGTGAGTTAGGGCGGAATGTTTGAAGCGAGTCATCAAACTTGATCTTGCCGCCGTTATGGGCCCAGAGATGCAGTGCCGGATTCCATCCACCCGACATGGCGATGAAATCACAATCCACTTTACGCTCGGTGATTACGCGGCCTTGGCCCTTACGATAAGCAGCGATTTTTACGGCCTTCACACCTTGCGTGCCTTCAACTGCCGAGATCACTGACGAGAGTGAGACGGGAATACCATCGTCTTGCGCGCGTTTGACCAGATCACCATCGGGCCGCGCACGGCTATCCACCAACTGCACATTCACTCCCGCCTTCTTCAAAGCAAAAGCGGTGAGATAAGCGTCATCATTATTGGTGAACACAATGCCTTGCGTGCCGGGCGAAACACCATAGCGACCAATGAGGCCACGCACCGCAGAGGCCAACATGATGTTGGGCCGATCATTATTGGCAAAAGCAATCGGTCGCTCCAATGCGCCCGTTGCCATGATCACATGTTTGGCACGAATTTTCCACAAGCGTTGGCGCGGTGCACCAGCGGCGAGAAGTGCCGGATCGTGATCACCCACGCGCTCATGCGCCATCAGATAATTATGATGATAGTGGCCAACGACAGTTGTGCGTTTTAGAACACGCACATTTGGCATAATTTGTAACGCATCGCCAATCGGCTTAAGCCAATCATCAACACATTCGCCATTGATCATGCCAGCCGTAAGATCGGCAATGCCGCCAAGCATCGGATTCTCATCGATTAGCACAACCCGCGCACCAATTTTTGCGGCGGCTTCCGCAGCAAGGATGCCCGCAAGCCCCCCTCCTGCGACCAACACATCACAATGCAAATGCATGTGCTCATAAGTGTCAGGGTCACGACCCGTGGCAGCGCGGCCCAAACCAGCAGCGCGGCGGATAACAGGCTCATACACATGCTTCCAGAAACTCTGCGGCCACTTGAATGTTTTATAGTAGAATCCGCCGGGAATAAACCGTGAGAGTTTTGAATTGATCGAGCCAATATCAAATGACAGCGATGGCCAGCGGTTCTGGCTTTCGGCCACCATGCCGCCGAACACTTCCACCTGTGTGGCGCGTAAATTTGGCTCATGTCGCGCATCAGTGCCGACACCGATCAGCGCATTCATTTCTTCCGAGCCCAAGCCCACCACACCGCGTGGGCGATGATATTTGAATGATCGACCAAATAATTTTTGACCTGAGGCAAGGACGGCAGAGGCAACGGTGTCTCCGGCAAAACCTTGCACATCGCGGCCATCGAATGAGAATGTCACGCGCGTGTTGCGATTAATGCGGCTGCCGCCTTCGACGAGGCGATAAGGTTTTCCAGTCATTTCTGCTTCTTTGTTCGCATTGCAAAATAATCGGCCCAAGTACCCTGGGCTTGTTTAATCACATCTGGTGGCGGCAATTCCGTGATACCATAAAAGGTCTTGAACTCCATGCTCACGGTATCACGCGCCGCATGGAACCACTTGCCGCAGCCACGATCGCAACGCACCCGCTCAAAATGCAACCCCTTGGGATTGATGCGCGTAAACAGATATTCGCGCTGTTGTTCGTCCGTGATGTTCACAGGATCAGTTGTGGCAGGCCGTGCAATATGTGCTTGGCCGCCAAAATGAAAATCCGTCTCATCGCCTTCAGCGCCGCACACGGGGCAGGTGACTAATAGCATCTCATCCTCCCTAATGCGCCACAGCGGCGGCAACGCTTTCATCAATGAAGCGGCCTTCGGTAAAGCGCTCCATCGAAAAAGCCTCAGCAATTGGATGTGGCCGATCATTGGCCAGCGTATCAGCAAACACCCACCCAGAACCGGGAATGGCTTTGAAGCCGCCTGTGCCCCAGCCGCAATTAACGTAGAGCCCATCGACAGGCGTTTTGCCGATAATCGGTGAACGATCACCCGTCATATCCACAATGCCGCCCCAATGGCGCAACATGCGCAGGCGCGAAATGATCGGGAAAGTTTCGATCAGCGCCGTGATGGTGTGCTCCAGAGACGGGAAAGAGCCGCGCTGTGAATAATTGTTGTAGGGATCAGTGCCGCCACCGATGACAAGTTCACCCTTATCAGATTGACTCATGTAGCCATGCACGGTGTTGGCCATCACTACGCAATCAATCACTGGTTTGATCGGCTCTGACACCAGCGCCTGCAAGCACAGCGACTCAATGGGCATACGAACTTCAGCCATATCCATCACAGTGGAAACATTGCCCGCTGTGACCACGCCAACCTTCTTGGTTTTGATCACGCCGCGTGTTGTTTCCAACCCGACCACCTGATTGCCATCCCGCTGAATGCCTGTCACTTCGCAATTCTGGATAATGTCCACGCCCATATCGTCGGCACCACGCGCATAACCCCAAGCCACAGCATCATGCCGCCCCGTGCCGCCACGTGGCTGGTAATAAGCGCCGAGGATCGGATAGCGACAATTTGGATCATCATTGATGATCGGTACAATTTCTTTCACTTCTGCAGGCGTGATCATGCGGCAATCAAGCCCTGCAAGGCGGTTGGCGTGTGCCGTGCGTTGGAAGGCGCGCAACTCATGTTGCGTTTGGCACAACATCAAAACGCCGCGGGGGCTGAACATCACGTTATAGTTCAATTCCTTGCTTAAGCCCTCGTAAAGCGAGCGCGCCAATTCATAGATGGCGATTGATGGGTCTTGTAAATAGTTGCTGCGGATGATGGTGGTGTTGCGCCCGGTATTACCGCCGCCCAGCCAGCCTTTTTCAACCACAGCGATATTTGTCATCTTGTGGTTCTTGGCCAGATAATAGGCAGTGGCTAAACCATGCCCACCTGCGCCCACAATCACTGCGTCATATTCGGCCTTAGGCGTGGGTGAACGCCAAGCACGCTCCCAGTCTTTATGATAGTTCATCGCATTGCGGGCGAGCGAGAATATAGAATAGTGCGGTTTCAGCATGACCAGGCTTTTATCAGAGGGGGAGAGCGACTTCCAAGCCTTTCCGACATTGAAATTCTCCCTGCGACAAGGCGGATTCGCACACGCGCGATGTAATTGCTATATGCAAGGTATGACCCGCAAACAAACGCGCTTAACCTTAATTCTTGCAAGCCTCGGTCTCTTGGGCTTGGCCGTGGGGCTTGTTCTTTATGCGATGCGCGACTCAATCGTGTTTTTCTATACGCCCAGCGAAATTGTTGAAAAGCACATCAGCCCTTCCACACGCGTTCGCTTGGGCGGATTGGTTGAAAAAGGCAGCTTGATGAAAGCCCCGGGCGGGCTTGTGACTTTTAGTGTTACCGATATGACCAAGAGCATGAAGGTTTCTTACAAAGGCTTGTTACCAGACTTGTTCCGCGAAGGGCAGGGCGTTGTTGCTGAGGGCAACCCAGCGGCCGATGGCTCATTCGTGGCTGATTCTGTTTTGGCCAAGCATGATGAGAAATATATGCCCAAAGAAATTGTCGACAAGCTTAAAGCTCAAGGCCAATGGCGCGAAGGCAAGGGTTAAAAAATCTTATTTCTCTCACACAAATTCGTGAAGTTGCCGCATTAATGAGCCTTTGCCCTTGAATTGCCACAAGCATAACCAATCTTTCACAGCGAAGTAATGTGGTTGTAACTCGGCATGGCCCAGATTAGCCCCATCGCAAACGGAGATTTTTTCAATGAACAGCAAATCTAGTCTTTCGCGCAAAACAGTTTACGGCTTAGTCACAGCTGGGCTGTTGACCGCCAGTGTCTTTACATCAGCTTTGGTGGCGCTGCCACCTGCTCAAATGGCAAGGGCAGATGTGGCAGGACTTGACCCCACACGCTCGCTCAACCCGCTGGTGGAGAAAGTTATGCCAGCCGTTGTCAGTGTTGAAGTGAAAATTTCAGACAAGGCCGTGGCGGATAATGGTGACGGCGGTGGCGGTAATGATCAGATTCCGCCTGACCTTAAAAACTTCTTCGACCAATTCCCCGGTTTTAAATTCCGCGGCCCACAAGGCAAACAAGGCCCACAAGGTGGTGGCCGGGCTTTAGGCTCTGGCTTTATTTTGACGGCTGATGGCTATGCCGTGACCAACAACCACGTGGTGCAAGATGCCGAAACAGTAAAACTTACTTTCCAAAATGGCGAAAGCTATGATGCCAAAGTCATTGGCACCGATCAGAAAACTGATTTGGCCCTCTTAAAAATCAAATCCGATAAAACGTTTCCGCATGTGGAGTGGGCCAAAACTGAAGCCAAGGTTGGTGACACGGTGATGGCCGTGGGCAACCCTTTTGGCCTTGGTGGCACTGTAACACGCGGCATTATCTCGGCACGCGGCCGCGACATTGGCAACGGCCCATATGATGACTTCTTGCAAATTGATGCCTCAATCAACAAAGGCAATTCCGGTGGTCCAACTTTCAATCTGGATGGCGAAGTGATCGGCATTAATACCGCAATCTATTCACCCTCAGGTGGTTCTGTTGGCATTGGCTTTGCTATTCCTGCTTCCACAGCCTCAAATGTCATTGATAATCTCAAAGCCAATCACAAGGTAACGCGTGGCTGGTTGGGCGTTCAGATCCAGCCGATCAGTTCGGATATTGCTGATACGCTTGGGTTAAAAAACACTAAGGGCGCTTTGGTTTCAGACCTTACTTCCAAGTCACCCGCATTGAAGGCTGGCATTAAGGCCGGCGACGCGATTGTGAAAGTGGATGATACGGACATTGCGTCAGACCGCGACTTAGCAAAAGTGATTGGCAACATCCTGCCGGGCAAAGAGGTGAAGCTTGCGATCATTCGTGATGGCAAAGCACAAACTGTGACCGTGACATTGGGCACTTTGCCAAATGAAAAGCCTGAAATGGCAAACGCAGACACCAGCAAAGATGCACCTGACGAAGGCATCAGTCTCTCTGGTTTCGGCTTGCAAGTTGCCCCGGGTATCGGAGGCAAAGGGGTTAAGGTTACTAAAATTGAACCAAATTCCGCCGCTGCTGATGTTGGCATTAAAGAAGGTGACATCATCATGAAAATTTCTGGTGTTGATGTTTCCGATCAGGCCAGCGTCGATGCGGCGCTTAAAAAGTCAAATGGCAGCAAGGTTTTGCTGCTGGTGAAAACGGCGCAGGGTCAAAGCTTTGTCACCATCGAAAAAGCCAAGACTTAAGTTCACTAAAAAGGGTCGCCAGATTTTGGCGGCCCTGTTTTTTTATCAACTTTTCAGAGACAGCCAGCCATGCAAAGCGACAACGCAGCAAGTTTGACAAACCCCTCATGGGAAGGCACAGACAGTGCCATGCGCATTCTGGTGGTTGAAGATGACAAAGACGCAGCATCCTGGCTAGTCAAAGGCTTAAAGGAAAGCGGGCATGTTGTTGACCACGCCAGTGATGGTGAGCAGGGCTTGGGCATGGCCAATGAGGCTCTATATGATGTGCTGATCATTGACCGGATGCTGCCGAAACTTGATGGCCTGAAGTTGATCCGCAGCTTGCGTGATCAAGACAATAAAGTGCCCATCCTCATTCTTTCAGCGCTCAGTGATGTTGATGAGCGTGTGAAAGGCTTGCGTTCGGGCGGTGATGATTACTTGGCAAAACCTTATTCATTTGCCGAACTTTTGGCGCGCGTGGAAGGTTTGGGTGCACGCAAATTGCTTGATCCAAAGGATGCCAAGCTTCGGGCGTTGGATTTAGAATTAGACTTAATGACGCGCACCGTCACGCGCGGCGGAAAACCAATTATATTGCAGCCTCGCGAATTCAAACTGTTGGAATATCTTGTTCGCAACGCGGGCCATATTGTCACGCGAACCATGCTGCTTGAAAACGTTTGGGACTATCACTTCGATCCTCAAACCAATGTGATTGACGTTCATGTTTCACGGTTACGTGGGAAGCTCGACAAAGGCTTTGCCACCCCGCTTCTGCAAACAGTGCGCGGAGCGGGCTATATGATCCGTGCGCACTAACGGCAACCCACTCAAAACCTCGACGTTTCGTTTATCGGCTTTATATCTTTTATTTTTCTTATTCTCAACTATCGCTCTGTTGGGTTACATCTATTTCAACACTGTAGGTTTGCTGCAGCGGCAGAACGAAGAAACGATCGGCGCTGAAGTTGCAGGGCTTGCCGATCAATATGGCACCCAAGGTTTGCCGGGATTGGTTGGCGCTATTAATCGCCGTATTGAAGCAAAGTCGCCCATGCTATTCATGTTGGCCGATGAACAAGGCTCTTACCTTGCGGGCAATCTGCACACACCGTTAATCAACGTATTGCCAGATAATGCGTGGATCAATTTTTCAATCAAGCTTGGTGATGCCGATGGCACAATCGGCCATCAAGTTCGTGGCTTCAATATGCAGCTGCCACAAGATTATCAACTTATTGTCGGCCAAGATGTTGAAGACCTGAACCAGTTTTTAGGCGTGATCCGTAAAGCGTTTTACTGGGGTCTTGGTCTGGCCTTGGTGATGGGGCTTGGTGGTGGTTATTTTATGAGCCGCAATTTCTTGCGCCGCGTTGACGCCATAACGGATAGCAGCCGTGAAATTATGAATGGCAACTTAAGTGGCCGCATGCCCACCACAGGTTCGGGCGATGAATTAGATCGTTTGGCCAGCTCGTTGAATGAAATGTTGGGGCAGATTGAAAAGCTGGTTCAGGGCATGCGTGAGGTTTCCAGCAATGTGGCCCATGACTTGCGAACCCCTTTGACACGGCTTCGAGCCCGCATTGAATCAGCATTACGTCAAGAAGAGCCAAAAAATTACAAAACAACGATGGAACAAACTTTGGCAGATAGTGACGCGCTTTTGTCGACTTTTAACGCCGTACTTTCCATCACCCAGCTCGAATCGGGCGAACAGCGCAGCAATTTGCAAGTGCTAGACGCCCACGAAATTTTGGAAGACGTGGTCGATCTCTATGGGCCTTTGGCTGAAGACAATCAGGGCACATTGACGCTCAGGTCAACGCCAGGTCTTTTGGTGCGTGCCAAGCGCGAGATCATGGCGCAGGCGCTCATCAACCTGGTGGACAATGCCATGAAATATGGTGAAGGAAAATCTGGCGGGGCACGCATTGAAGTGATCGGTGAAAAGCTGGGCGATGAGGTTGTGATCACTGTGTCAGATAATGGCCCCGGCATTCCTGACAAAGACAAACGGCGCGTGCTTCAACGCTTTGTGCGCCTTGACGAAAGCCGCTCAAAGCCCGGCAATGGTTTGGGCTTGAGCCTTGTATCAAGCGTTGCTAACTTATTGAACGGGAAGATCATTTTAAAATCAAACAACCCCGGTCTGCGGGTCGAATTGCATTTGCCGTTTGCCGCTCACGAGGCCCAAAGTTAGATATCAGGTGAGCAACAGACGGATTCCTTCCGCTTGCCCGTCTATTCAAGTGCATGGGAGCAGTTTTGGCCATTCGCACAGTGCCAGCCACGGCAACTGATAACTGGGAAGCAGCAAGTGATGCGGCTTTGCTGGAAGCTTCGGCGCGCCGCGTGCAGGCAGCTTTTGCTGTTCTCGTGTCGCGTTATTATAAAGATGTTTACCGGGTGGTATGGCGCATTTCAGGTGGTCATGCCGATACGCAAGACATTACACAAGAAGCGTTCCTGCGGCTGTGGGCCAAGCCCGACCAGTTGCGCGAGGCCAAGGCTCTGAAAGGATGGTTGCTGCGTGTTGCATCAAATTTAGTAATGGATCGATTTCGGCAGAAGCCACTGCAGGAATTAGACGCCGCCTCAGCTGTTACAGATGGGGCGCCTTCTGCAGACGAACTATTGGGCTTGGCCGATGTCTCTAAGACGGTCGATGCCGCCATAGCAAAATTGCCAGATCGGCAAAAGCTGGCTTTAACTTTGGTGCATTTTGAACAGATGACCAACATTGCAGCGGCCGCAAACATGGAAATTAGTGTAGACGCATTGGAAAGCCTATTGGCGCGAGCCAGGCGCGCAATGAAAGAATTATTAGGCCCACGGGGCAAGCAACTGCTTGGGGCCATGGAGAATGACAGATGACGCGAACAGATGAAATTTTGACAGATGAGGAACTCGACAACTTGCTCAAACTGGCAAGTGTGCCAAATATCCCATTGGATTTTGAACAGAGCTTAGCCCGCCGATTGGCAGTAGAAAGCGGCAACAATGTTGTGCCATTTCCACAACGCGTTAAACCCACGCAGCGGCATATATGGCGTTGGCAAATGCCGGCGGCCTTGGCGGCTTCTCTTGTGCTTGGCATTTGGTTAGGCGCACAAGGCAGTGTGAGTAGTGTCCTCGCCGGGGCAACAGAAACGGCGATGTTAGGTTCTGCGAATGATTTCGGCCCCGCTGGGCTTGATGAACTTAATAACTTTGATTTGGGCGATGCCACATGACAGACATCAAAACCGATAATCCGAGAAGGTCTTGGCTGCCTGATACCAGCAATGGGCTTTGGAGACTGTGCCTATTGGCATCGCTCATGATCAATGTAATTATTCTTGGCATTTTGCTTGGTCAACATTACCGAAACAATCCGATGGATAGGCCCGGAGCTGCCAGTTACATGCAATTTGTGCCGCGTCGATTTTTTGCCGAATTGCCGCACGAACGCCGCAAGGAATTAGGTGCGGTGTTCCGCGCAAGTAAGGTTGACGTGGATGAGGCGCGCCTGCTTTCCATTGGCAATGCTGAAAAAGTGGCGGCGGAACTGGTGAAACCAGATTTTAACGCTGATCATATCGCAGCGCTGATTGACAGCTTCACCACCGGGCCTAACAGTGTTGCGGCCAAAGGCGGCACTGTTTTAAAAGATTTTTATGCAAAGCTTTCACCGATTGAGCGTGCTCTATTGGCCAAAGCAATCGAAGATCGTTCCCAACACCAGAAATAATCTATCAAGCTGCTTGCGATGCAGACTCAACAACCAACGGCAGATCAACAGTCACGGTTGTGCCTTTGCCTTCACGCGAAGCAATTTTTAAACTTCCGCCGTGCAGCGCTACCAGCGATTTTGAAATGGCCAGCCCAAGGCCCGAGCCGCCTTTACTCTTGGTAAATTGGTTTTCAACTTGTTCAAACGGACGGCCAAGTTTCTCTATGTCTTGGGGCGGAATGCCAATGCCAGAGTCAATAATTTGCAGACGAACAATGGCTTTGTCATGAGTTGCGATAAGGCGCACGAAGCCCCCCTCAGGCGTGAATTTCACGGCATTGGCCATGATGTTGATAAGAACTTGTTTTAAAGCTCGCTTATCCGCCAAGAAATTTGGAATTTTGCGCAATTCCTTTTCGATCACAATTTTACCTTCAGCCGCGCGCGGGCCGATGATGCGCAACACCTCATCAATCACATCACTCACTTGAACGGGTGCCAGTTCAAGATCGGTTTTACCAGCTTCAATCTTTGACATATCAAGAATATCGTTGATCACGTCCAACAGAAATTGCCCGCTTTTACGAATGTCGTTGGCGTATTCGTCATATTTATTTGAACCCAGCGGCCCAAAGATGCGCTGCGACATGATTTCGGAAAACCCGATGATAGCGTTGAGCGGTGTTCGCAATTCATGACTCATATTAGCCAGAAATTCAGATTTCGATCTGTTAGCAGCTTCAGCTTTTGTTTTTTCCGAGGCATATTTATCGGCAAGTTCTGCAAGTCGCTGTGATTGTTCTTCAGCCAGCTGCCGTTCTTTCTGCAGGTCACGCACCGTCACCATCAAATTACGCTCGGATTCCAGCAGATAAGTTTCCTGGCGTTTCAGCGCTGTAATATCCGTTCCCACGGAAACAAAGCCCCCATCTTTGGTGCGGCGCTCATTGATCTGCAGCCAACGCCCGTCGGCAAATTGCACCTCCATAGACCGTGCGCCTGATGACGCATCACGTTCTGCAGAAACAAATTGTTGAACGACGGGCTCTTTGGCCGCCGCTGCTACAACGCTATAGGGGGTGCCCGGTTCGCAAACCTCTTGTGCGAGAGAATGGAATTGTTGATATTTGCTGTTGCATAAAACCAGTTTGCTGGCCGTATCCCAAAGCACGAAAGCTTCCGAGATATTTTCAACGGCATCTTTCAAGCGCAGCTCGGCTTCCTGGTTCAAAGTATCTAGTCTTTTCTGCTTCGAAATATCAAACACAATGCCTACCAGATGTGGATCATTCGAAGCGCGACCTTTTGCAAGCGCCGCTCTCGCACGTAACCAAATAAAACTACCATTTTCATGACGCATGCGAAATTCTTGATCGAAATCCTTGCGCTTGCCGCGCAGCAAATCATCAATCAAATAATCCAGTCGAGCATCATCCATGTGTAGACGCTCAGAGAATTCGCGGAACGAAAGATAGTCACCCTTCGGGGTCATGCCGAGAATTTCATACATCGACATGGACCAGAAAATTCTATCGCCCATCAAGTTCCAATCCCACATGCCGCATTCGCCGCCTTCCAGCGCTTTATCAAGGCGGCCTGTGGCATGGTTCAACATTTCGTCTGCATCAAATGCTTTGCCGGCTTGCCAATGAAACGCACCTGCCAATAACAGCAGCACCATCAACGTCACAATAAACAACGCGGTGAGCTTGCCCACGCTGCTGCGCCAGATGGACAGCACGTCATCCTTTTTTTGTAACGCCAATAAGCTTCCGGGAATATTTCCCAGATCACGTGAAGCCATAAAGGCATCATCACCGGAAGCCAAAACCAGCGGAGCCATTTCGTTACCGTTCACCATTGCTTCAGTAACAAAACCAGTTCCCAGAATCGCCACAACTGATTTGCCGTGCCATTCAATATGGTGAGGCACACTGGCAACAATGGTTCCCCGTGCGTCAAGCAACAAGAAAAACCGATCATGTGCTGTGGCGTCAGCCGGCACAGATTTATCTAGCAAATCTTGATCTAACGAAAGACTGGCGCTTCGGCCAAGTTCGACAGCGGTAAGCCTGATATTCTGTGCCGCACGCTCGGCGTTCACCAGCGTCAGCCTACTTTCATCAATGAGGCTTTGACTGCGGCTGGCCCAAAGTTGAGAAAGCAATGCAGCAGCCAGCATGGCCACGAACAAACCGGTCAAAGCCGTAATCATGATGCGCATCGTGCGCTCGGTTACTTTAAGCCCATGCCCAGCCACCAGCGGTAAACGCAGCGCGCTATCACGGAAGAATAGTTCTTTGAGTTGGGCCTTCGCCAAGTCTGCACACCTTAAGGGAAAAGACGCAAAATCGTGATCACGCACCTCAGATCGACCAGAACTTAAACGGAATCGTCTAAGTTCAGAAAAGTTGATCGAAAATAATAACCTAGGGCGATTGTGGTGTTTCTATGAAACATCAAAACGCTCCGATGTAGCGTTAACAAGCTGCGCACTGATTTGCCTAGTGGCATATGCTTAAATTACCCGGCCAATGTTCTTGATATGATCTCATATACGTCGGTTGAAAGTGGTTTCTTTTTCAGAATTCGCTGCATCGCCTTTTGAGCCGTCGCGCGGCGCGGCATATCAAACATACGCCACGAGCTGAACCCCGTTGCCAGCCGAGACGCCACTTGCGGGTTTATATTATCCAGCTTGATGATCGCATCTGCGGCCAATTCATAACCGACACCACTGACAGTGTGAAAGCCAATAAAATTGCCGTCAATAAAATTTCGCAACAGTGCATAGACGCGGTTAGGCGTTGTCCATTTAAAATCTGGATGCTTAATAAGTTTTTTAATTCGCATCGTCGCATTTTCCCCCGGCACGAGGGCTTGGGCTGCGAACCACTTGTTGACGAGGAGTGAATCTTGACCGTGGCGTTGATGAAAGTCATCAACGATTTTTTGACCCGCAACGTTATTAAACTTTGCCGCTAACTCAAGCGCTGAAAATTCGGCGGTCATATTGCGCGCGTTTTTGGCTTCATCTTCGACAGCTTGTTCAGCCCACTTTAATTCACCACTGCACGCCAATTCCAAAAGAGCATAACGGAGAGCGCGTTTGCCGTTATCCTCACCACTGGGTTGATAAGAACCTCTATCTTCTGTCGCATCAAACAAAGTTTTGATTGCACCGCTTTGACTGCGTGCAAGCGACCCAAGGAACATATTTCGCACGACCTCCAATTTAGTCGCGTCAATATTTTTTCCCAAGCGCGCCATCAAAACTTCATAGTCAGGAAACTCCAACAACTTGGCCTTGTATGCATCTTCTAAATGGGCGCTCTGCAGCACATGAACAACCGCCACTGCATAAGTTGCCACACGGTTATCCCAATCGGCTGGACTGATTTTTCGATAACGATCAATTATTAAACCAAGCGCTATGCTTTGCGCCGCTTCCCAGCGATTGAAACTATCTGTGTCGTGGGTCATCAACAACAATTGGTCTTTGGTTGATATTTTATGTTTAACGACAATCGGTGCTGAAAAACCGCGATTGATGGATAAATTCGGCTTTGATGCGATATTCTTGAATTTAAAAACCTGCGTCGCTTTGGTTAACTCAATCAGCAGGCTTTTTTGCTTGGGCGATTTTCCATCAATAGGAACAAACCCAATTTCAAGCGGAATATGAAATGGCAGTTTCGGCTTCTGGCCCTTTAAACGCAGCGTCTTTTGCGAAAGCGTGAGCGAATACACCTTGCGCCGTTGGTTGTAGTTTTCCTTTACCGAAACATTCGGTGTGCCAGCCTGTTCATACCAACGAAAAAACTGTTTCAACTTGCGGCCCGATGCATCTTCAAAACACCGAATGAATTGCTCCACCGTTGCCGCCTGGCCGTCATGGCGTTTGAAATAAAGCTGCATGGCTTTGGCAAAGGCCTTGCCGCCAATCAGAGTTTTGATCATACGGCAAATTTCAGCACCCTTTTCGTAAACAGTGGACGTGTAAAAGTTATTGATCTCGATGTAATTCGATGGCCGTGGGGGATGTTGCAGAGGCCCAAAATCTTCTGGAAACTGCGAGTCACGCAAATCTTGTACATCATCAATCCGCTTGACCGCGCGCGAGCGGTGATCAGAGGTGAATTCCTGATCACGGAAAACTGTCAGGCCTTCTTTGAGGCAAAGTTGAAACCAATCTCGACAAGTAATGCGGTTTCCTGTCCAATTATGAAAATACTCATGTGCGATAATGGTTTCGATCAACTCATAATCCATGTCCGTTGCCGTTTCGGGCAGGGCCAGAATATATTTGTCGTTGAAAATGTTTAGCCCCTTGTTTTCCATCGCGCCCATGTTGAAATCAGAAACGGCTACAATGTTAAACACATCCAAATCATAAGCGCGTTTGAACACTTTTTCGTCCCAACGCATGGCGGCTTTCAGTGATTTCATCGCCCATGCGCAACGATTTTCCTTGCCCCTTTCAACATAGATGCCCAGCCTCACGTCGCGATTTTCAGTCGTCGTAAATTGATCCTCAACGCAGGCCAAATCTCCGGCCACCAGTGCAAATAAATAGGCAGGCTTTGGGTGTGGATCAGTCCACTCTGAAAAGTGTTGCCCCGAAGGATTTATTGCTCCGTGTGCAGATGGATTTCCATTCGACAACAACACGCGGTGAGACGGCGGTGCCTCGATGCGCACATGATACCGCGCCATAACATCAGGCCGATCATAAAAATAGGTGATCCGGCGAAAACCCTCGGCCTCGCACTGCGTGCAATACATGCCGTTCGACATATAAAGCCCCGAAAGCTCGGTGTTAGATTGCGGGTTACATTCCGTTTCGATGGTCAACACAAAGGGTTGCTTTGGCACTCTCGCAATGACAAGTTTTTTTGGCGTCAAATGGTATTTAGTTTTTGCGATTGATTTGCCATTGATGTGAACGCTCATAAGCGTAATTTTTTCACCATCAAGTTCAAGGGGCATGGCCTTCGATTTTGCTTTTGGGTTTGGGCGAAAATGAATTTCTGAATTTACCCACGTCTTCGTTGGGTGAAGTTTAAAGACCAATCGCACTTCATCGATCAAATAGGGTGTGGGCAGGTAGTCTTTGAGGTGAATGGCTTTTGGTGTTTCTGTGCGCATCGTGAATCTCCAGATGCATGTTCATAATGTTAAGTTGCGCCATTTGACAGATTAGTTTTTGCCCGCGATAGGAACGCCATGTCTAAAGCCCAGTCGAATCTTTCGCGCCAATTTGTTGAAGCCATGGCCGCCGCGGCATCGGGCGTTTCAATCGTAACCACAGAAGGACCCAGTGGTCGTTTCGGTTTGACTGTCAGCGCAGTCACCTCCGTTTCCGCAGAGCCACCCTTATTATTGGCATGCATCAACCGCAAAAGCCTAATCGCAGAGGCAATTACCGCGAACCGATTTTTTGCGGCCAGCTTGCTTTCGGAACATCAGGTTCCCTTGGCGCGCAGCTTTGCCGGCAGACCCGATCATGGTGCCGCTTATGATTTTGCAGGCGGCGATTGGCGGGCGGGTCAAGGTGGCGTTCCGGTATTAGAACATGCTGCCGCCACTTTCGAACTAGAACTCGAATCTTGGAGTGATGCTGGAACCCACAGAATTTTGGTGGGCCGTGTCTGGGCTGCTGCGATATCTGGCCTTAATACATTGGCCTATCACCACCGCAAATTCGGTCGCTTCCAAGCTTTCACTAACTAAGCTAGTTGTGGGCAGATGAAAAAACTTCTTCGCGCCATGTTTAGTGCAGCCGTTACGGCGGCTTTGCCCAAACACGTGATTGCACAGAATTTGCCCCAGCCACCCAAAGGCCGCACGATCGTTGTGGGTGCCGGAAAAGCCAGTGCAGCCATGGCGCAAGCTCTTGAGAAAAGCTGGAAAGGCCCGCTCTCTGGCCTCGTCGTCACGCGTTATGGCCACGCAGTTCCAACCAAGCACATCGAGATTATTGAAGCTGCGCACCCCGTGCCCGATGTTGCCG
This sequence comes from Hyphomicrobiales bacterium, assembly GCA_043757845.1. Taxonomy (GTDB): domain Bacteria; phylum Pseudomonadota; class Alphaproteobacteria; order Rhizobiales; family Aestuariivirgaceae; genus Aestuariivirga. The sequence goes on from JAYVOQ010000055.1 coordinate 25,598, forward strand.
GGCAAAAAGCGGCGACACGCATGTTGCAACTGGTTCAGTCCCTCACCAAAGATGATCTTGTAATCGCACTAATCTCTGGCGGAGGTTCATCGCTTTTAAGTTTGCCAGCTGAAGATATTACGCTTGATGAAAAGCGTGCAGTCAACGCGGCCTTGTTGAAATCCGGCGCACCTATTGGCGAAATGAACATTTTGCGTAAGCATTTGTCGGCGATCAAGGGCGGAAGGCTGGCACAAGCAGCCTTCCCTGCGCGTGTTGAAACACTTGTGATCAGTGACGTGCCTGGCGACGATTTAAGTAACGTTGCTTCGGGCCCCACGGTTGCTGATCAATCGACTTTTGCCGACGCCCGCGCGGTGATTGCGAAATATGGAATGAGTGTGCCCGCATCTGTGGCACAACATTTGTCCGATGCGAAAAGCGAAACGCCTAAACGTCTTGGTAATTCCCACGCCACGCTCATTGCCTCGCCGCAAAAATCTTTGCTTGCCGCTGCGCGTGTCGCCCGTGAGGCTGGATATAAACCGATTATTTTGGGCGATTCGATTGAAGGCGAGGCGCGGGATGTGGGCTACGTCCATGCCGGCATAGCCTTGCAGGCCTGCCGCTTTGGGCAACCAATAAGGCCGCCTTGCGCCATCATTTCAGGTGGAGAAACCACAGTCACTCTGCGTGGCAATGGTGTAGGCGGGCGCAACGTAGAATTTCTTTTGGCGCTGGCATTAAAACTGAATGGAGCAGCAGGTATTTACGCGTTGGCGGCAGATACCGACGGCGTTGATGGTGGCGCGGAAGTGGCCGGTGCCTTCGTCAGTCCCACGACTTTGGCAAGAGCACGTAAAATGGGAATTGATCCGTATACAGAGTTATATAACAATAATGCGCATCATTTTTTCGAAAAACTGGGCGATCAACTCATTACCGGGCCAACTTTGACGAATGTGAATGATATCAGAATTATCTTGGTTGATGCATGATGAGCTGGCGGCTCTGCATAAGATGGCCCACCTCAATGGCGAGCAGCTGAACAGGCATTTTGATCGCGCGGTTTAGCTCC
>JAYVOQ010000056.1:0-26651 GCA_043757845.1 Hyphomicrobiales bacterium
GCCGTGCGCTGCTTCGGCTTCAACAGTTTTGCCATCGGGCGTGATCAACACTGAAGTCATCAAGCCTAGCGAGCCATAGCCTTGGGCCACAAGGTCTGACTGCACGTCGCCGTCGTAATTTTTGCACGCCCAAATATAGCCACCGCTCCACTTCATGGCGGATGCCACCATGTCGTCAATCAAGCGGTGTTCATAGGTGATGCCCGCCTTGTCATAATCCGCTTTAAACTCTGCATCGAAGACCGCTTGAAAAATATCTTTGAAGCGGCCGTCATAGACTTTCAGAATTGTGTTCTTTGAGGAGAAATAAACCGGCAGCTTGCGCTGCAATCCATAGTTCAACGAAGCTCTGGCGAATTCGGTGATTGAATCCTCTAAATTATACATGGCGAGTGCGATACCCGCACTTGGTGCTTTAAAGACTTCCTTCTCAATCACCTTACCGTCTTCGCCCACAAATTTCATCGTCAAGGTTCCCTTGCCGGGAAAGGCGAAATCAGTTGAGCGATATTGATCTCCATAAGCGTGGCGGCCGATAATGATGGGTTTTGTCCATCCGGGCACCAGGCGCGGCACGTTTTCACAAATGATGGGTTCGCGGAAAATCACACCACCCAAGATATTGCGGATTGTGCCATTGGGCGATTTCCACATTTGCTTTAGGCCAAATTCTTTCACGCGTGCGGCGTCTGGCGTGATCGTGGCGCATTTCACCCCCACGCCATATTGCTTAATGGCATTGGCGGCATCGACGGTAACCTTATCGTCGGTGGCATCGCGGTGTTCCATGCCAAGGTCATAGTATTTCAAATCAATATCGAGATAGGGCAGAATTAATTTCTTCTTGATCAAGTCCCATATAATGCGCGTCATCTCATCGCCATCGAGTTCAACAACGGGATTGGCAACCTTTATTTTATCCATTGAGAGACCCTTGCTTTGAATTACGTTAGACGCGCCTATAGCAGGGCTGATACGGCGATTCCACCGCAAGATTTACATTTTTTCACTATGCAGGGGCCATGCCCTCGATTAGGCAGGTAGCAATTGATTTGAGACTTAAAACATGAATGAAACCAGCGTCAGCGCTGCGGGCCCTCAACAACCTAAAGGCCTGCGCGGATTTTTCTCCAAATTGGGGCCGGGGCTTATTGCCGGGGCGGCGGATGATGATCCATCTGGCATTGCCACCTATTCGATTGCAGGTGCGCAATATGGCACGGACCTATTGTGGACAGCCTGGTTCACGTGGCCGTTAATGGCCGCGGTGCAAATGATGTGCGCTCGCATTGGCATGGTCACGGGCATGGGTCTGGCCGGGGCATTGCGGGAGAAATTTCCCAAGCCCGTTTTGGTCGTCGCCTGTTTTGCTTTGCTCATCGCCAACAGCATCAATGTGGGTTCCGACCTTTCAGGCATGGCCGATGCGGCTGAATTGTTGACAGGTATCAGCTCTCACATTTTTGTGGTGCTGCTTGGATTTGGCATCTCATGGGCCGTCATCCGGTTTCGCTATCACCAGATTGCCAAAATTTTAAAATGGCTGGCGCTGATGCTAGGGTCCTATGTGGTGGCGGCGTTCTTGTCGAAGCCGGATTGGGGAAATGTTTTCGCCGCCTTTGTGCATGTGAACATTCCGTCCAAAGGCGGTTTTGCCACTATTGTTGCTATTTTTGGTACCACAATCAGCCCTTACCTGTTCTTCTGGCAGGCTGCACAAGAAGTGGAAGAAGAAAAGGCCATGGGGCGGCGCATGTTGAAAAGCAGGCAGGGTGCCACAAGTAAAGAAATCAAAGACCGACTGGTGGATGTGACCTTTGGAACTTTCTGTTCCAACCTCGTGATGTTTTTTGTGATTGTTTGCACGGCGCTCACACTGAATGCGCATGGCATCACTGAAATTTCCACCTCACGAGAAGTGGCCGAAGCCTTGCGGCCCTTGGCAGGTGACGCGGCTATGCTTCTCTACACGGTTGGGATAATTGGTGTTGGTCTATTGGCCATTCCCACGCTCACCGGCTCAGCTGCCTATGCTTTTAGTGAAACCTTCCGCTGGCGAAGTGGGCTGGATGAAAAATGGAAACAGGCTCAAGCCTTCTATGGTGTAATCATTTTTTCGACGGCGGTCGGCATCGCCATGGATTATCTTGGCATTAATCCCGTTGCAGGCCTATTTTGGACGGCGGTGATCAATGGAGTCTTAGCTCCGTTCTTGTTGATTGGTATCTTGCTGGTGGCGCGGGACCGTAAAATCATGCAAGGCCAGCCCAGTTCGCGCACAAGCCAACTCGTTGTGGGCCTGACCATTGTGGTAATGTTCGGTGCAGCCCTCGGAACTTTCGTGGCTTGAAGCTTTGACAGCAAGGTGGCTGCGTGGCAGGGCAGGGGTATTATGACGGCAGACTCATCCTCCACCAGCGCGCTTGCATCCAGCGCCTTTCAGCGTTTCTTTGCCAGCCGCATTGCTTATCATTTCTCCATGCAGATTATGACAACGGCTGTGGGCTGGCAGGTTTGGGCGGTGACCCATAAGGCCAGTTACCTCGCGTGGATTGGGCTTGCAGTGTTTCTGCCCGTTCTGCTTTTGGTGGTTCCCGCAGGGTTAGCTGCTGATCGCTATGACCGAAAGTTTATTTTAGGTATTTGCATGGCCCTTGAGGCGGCAGCAGCCATTGGGTTGCTGATATTTTCGATATTGGGCGGCGAACATATTTGGATTGTTTATTTTTGCTTGGTGCTGATTGGCATGGCTTCAGCATTTGGCAATCCTGCTGCTTCCTCGCTGGTGCCCAATATGCTTTCAGCAAAACAGTTAGCGCACGGCATTTCCCTAAACACGATGACTTGGCAATCAGCATCCGTTGTGGGCCCAGCTTTGGGCGGCGTGTTGCTGCTTTTGGGGCCCGTGACGACTTACGGCATTGCCCTAGCTTTAATGATAGCGGCAACGGGTTTTGTTTTTGGCATGGGGTTCGTCAAACAAACCCATCATGAAAACCCTGATGCCGGCTTTGGGGCAGTGTTGGCGGGTTTCAAATTTGTGGTGAGTGAGCCCATCGTGCTGGGTGCCATATCACTTGATATGTTTGCCGTGTTGCTGGGCGGTGCTGTGGCCCTTATGCCAATTTACGCATCTGATATTTTGCATCTCGGTTCTGTCGGCAACGGCTTGTTACGGGCAGCGCCGGGAATTGGGGCCATTGCCGTGGGTCTGTGGTTGGCAAAGTTTGGCATTAAAGACCGCGCCGGTTGGTGGATGTTTATTGCCATAGCATTGACTGGCGCAGTGATCACGGTGTTTGGTTATTCAACGGTTGCATGGCTGTCGATCCTGATGTTAGTGCTTTACGGGGCCTTTGACATGATCAGCGTTTATGTGCGCGAAATTCTCATGCAGCTTTGGATTCCTGACAATGTGCGCGGGCGTGTGAATGCCGTGAACAATGTGTTTATTGGCGCGTCCAATCAATTGGGCGAGGCGCGGGCTGGATTTGTGGCCGCATTGATTGGCGCAGTGCCTGCTGTTGTTATTGGTGGCATTGGAACGGTTGCGGTGGCTGCCATTTGGTCAGTGATGTTTCCCAAATTGCGCGATGCGCGCAGCTTAAGCGGCAAGGATTGATCAGGCTGCAACGGGCTTGGGTTTAAATTTCGGTTTGGCCAAATAATTGGTGAGGACGAAAATAAAAAGCGTCATCACAAAAGCCGCCAGCATCAATTGTGTGGGCCTATCGCTATAACCCATCAGGGCTTTCAGGAACGTTCCAGCTAACCCCTTATCGGGCAAAACGGAAGACCAATCCCAAACTTCGTTGCTCAGCATTTCGACAGCGCCTGCGGCTTGCAAAAAATGTGCAGCTTGAGCGGCCATGCCTGCGGCCAGAAGTGCAATCAGACCAGTCGTTACGGAAAAAACCCAACGCATCGGAATGCGCACAATACCCTTATAAGTGACGTAAGACACAAGCCCGCCCAGAGCCACGCCCATCAGTCCTCCTGCCAATGATTGTAACGCCGTGGCACCGCTGCTGGCGGCGGCACCATACAGGAACAGAACCACTTCCGCGCCTTCGCGCAGAACCGATGTTGCCACCACCACTGCCACGGCAAGCATGGGCTTGGAGCCACTGGCCGCCTGCTGCCCAAGAACTTTAAACTCTTGTGCCATTTGGCGCCCCTTTCTGGCCATCCACAACGTGTGCCAAGCCAGCATCAAAACAGCCAGAATGAGGATCGAAGCGTTCAGCATTTCCTGACCAAAGCCGCCAAACAAATTGGCCAATTGGCCAGCGAATATGGCCACCACGATTGAACCCGCAACGCCTGCAAGCACACCGCCCCAAATATAGCGCAGAGCCTTGGGCGCATGGCCTAGTGCTGCCGCAACAATGCCAATGGCGAGGCCCGCTTCAAAAACTTCGCGGAAAACGATGACGAGTGTGGCGAACATTTATTTGATTACTATCTGGCCTTTGGCAACATCTTCATGCGGTTCATCGACACAGTCATAAGTGCCAGGCTTGGGGTTCAATACACGAACCATAATTGAGCCGCCAGCGACCACGGGTTTTTCAATCTTCAGGCCTTTGCATTCTAACTCACCCGAAACCGTATTGGTGTTGTTGAACTTAAGAGTGAAGGTACTCTTGGCTTCAACCGTCAGGATTGGTGGATCAAAGTTTGAACCCTTTAGCGTCCATTCCACTGGCGCCTCATCAGCCAAGGCGGGCACAGCGGCGAGGGCGCAAAGAGATAATGTCAGGGCGGCAATACGGCTCATTATCACGCTCTCCTAATTCCGAGTAAATCACTCGGGTTATTCCTGAGTGATTAAGTCGGGAATTAAATTGAGTCAAGTGGTGATTCAAAAATTGCGGCTTTGCGGCGCAGGCGCTTCTTGTTAAGCGAGGTTATGGCAGGCACTGATCACAGACAGACACGCGATTTTGGCCCCGCACCCACAGTGGTGTTGGTTAACCCGCAACTGGGTGAAAACATTGGCATGGCAGCGCGCGCTATGGCGAATTTTGGGCTGATGGATTTGATTCTGGTTGATCCGCGTGAGGGCTGGGACCGTGCCAAGGCTGAAGGTGCCGCTGCGGGTGCCGCTGAGACGATCAAGGCCGCCCGCATTGAGCCTGTTTTGATTGAAGCGTTGAAGCCGTTTAATTACGTCTATGCCACCACCGCACGTCCGCGCGGCATGACCAAGGATGTGATGACGCCAGAGCAGGCCGGTGCAGATATGCAAGCCCGCATCAATCGCGGCGAGAAAATTGCCATTCTTTTTGGGCGCGAAAGGATTGGTTTAACCAATGACGAAGTATCTTTGGCGGATATGATCATCACCGCACCTGTCAACCCGGCTTACGCTTCGCTTAACATTGCGCAGGCCGTTTTGCTGGTGGGCTATGAATGGTTCAAGCCGATTGCGCCCAGCCTTGGCATGGCCACCAGTGAACTTCCGGCATTGGCAGGGCCTGGCTTGCACATGCCGGGCACGCAGCTTGCCACCAAAGACCAACTGTTCGGATTTTTTGAACACCTTGAAAATGAATTAGAAGCCGCAGGTTTTTTTAAAACCGATGACAAGCGTCCGCATATGATCCGCAATATGCGTAATCTTTTTGCCAGGGCTTCGCCTTCTGAGCAAGAAGTGCGTTCATTACGCGGCATTGTGTCGTCACTCACGCGGGTGCACGAGGCACGCAAAGCCAAGAGGGGCGAATGACGCGGCCTCGCATTTTGCTTTTTGATTCCGGCATGGGTGGCCTCACCGTGGCACGCGCCGTGGCCAAGCAATTGCCAGAGGCGCACTTGATTTATTCCGCAGACAATGCAGGCTTTCCCTATGGTGCATGGAAAGAAAAGCCGCTGGTTGAACGCATTCGGCGTGTTATGGGCGCACTGATTGAGAGGTCTAAACCCGATGTGGTGGTGGTGGCGTGCAACACGGCTTCCACCATAGCGATTGCCGATTTGCGCTCGTCATTCACCCAACCTTTCGTGGGCACAGTGCCCGCCATCAAGCCTGCCGCAGCGATGACAAAATCAAACATCATCGGCGTGCTGGCCACGCCTGGCACGGTGAACCGTGAATATACACACTCGCTCATTCACACTTATGCTTATCACTGCAAAGTCTTCCTTCACGGTGCACCGCGCTTGGCAGAAATTGCCGAACAGAAATTGCGTGGGCATGCGGTGGATATGGCAGAGCTTGCCGATGAAGTGGCCCCGGTGTTTCGTAAGCGTGACGGTGGGCGCACCGACGTGGTGGTTTTAGGCTGCACTCATTATCCATTGCTCACCGAAGAGATTTCAAAAGTGGCGCCTTGGGATGTTATTTACATTGATCCAGCGCCAGCCATCGCGCGGCGCGTGGCCGATGTGGTAGATGAAACCGTGTTGCAAGGTGAAGATGCCTTTGCACCAACACACGGGACGGTTCTGCTCACAGCGGCACGCAGCGAAAGCTCTGAAACTTTGGCCGCCTATGCCAGCATGGGCTTTGCGCGGCATGAGATCATTGATTTGCCGGTTTGACATATACGGCCATCTTAGCTAGAGACCACGCCACTGAGCGGGGCATCCCGCTTTTTGCTTGCCCGTGGAACCTTGGTTCCTGTCGGCCCGAGAGGGAAGAGGAGGGTGGGCTCCAACCAACTGGTTGGGGCTGTAAAGATCGCAATTCTGCGCCTTTGCGCCCTCAATCGCTATTGAGAGCTGTAATATGACAAAGCGTGCTAGCGCCAAATATAAATTAGACCGTCGCTTAGGCGAAAACATTTGGGGCCGCCCCAAGTCTCCCGTCAACAAGCGCGAATACGGCCCGGGCCAACATGGTCAACGCCGCAAAAGCAAAATTTCAGATTTCGGCACGCAGTTGCGCGCCAAGCAAAAATTGCGCGGCTATTATGGCAACATTTCCGAGCGTCAATTCAGCAGCTATTACAAAGAAGCTCTGCGCATGACGGGAGACTCTTCTGAAAACCTGATCGGCCTTTTAGAGCGCCGCATCGACACGGTGGTTTACCGCGCTAAATTTGCCATCACCATGTTTGCCGCACGCCAGCTTGTCAGCCATGGCCATGTGAAGGTGAACGGCAAGCGCGTGACGATTGCATCGATCAAATTGAAGGTTGGCGATGTGATTGAGCTTACGGCCAAGTCTAAGGAGTTTCCTGTGATCGGTGAAGCGCTGGCCACTGCTGAACGCGACACGCCAGATTACGTTGAAACCAACGGTAAAGACACAGCCAAACTCACACGCATTCCTTCATTGGGTGATGTGCCTTATCCGGTGCAAATGCAGCCGTCACTAGTGGTCGAATATTATTCACGTTAATTTGTGAAACCAAGTAGTTTTATCGGGCTCGCAGCAATGCGGGCCCTTTTGTTTGGGAGCTAATGATGAACGAAACACGTTTAGGTGAAATTGAAATGCGGTTGGCGCATCAAGAAAAAACCATCAGCGATCTCAATGACGTGGTTCTGGGCCAATGGCGCAGGATTGAAGCACTGGAGCGGCAAATGTCACGCATGAATGATGAGATGCAAAATATGGATTCAGGCACCGTGCCCGTAGATCGACCGCCGCATTATTGAGCGAGCGCATTCTCAACTTTAGCGTCGGCCACCGCAATGCAGCCCATGAGTGCGGGGCTGATAGGAAGCTCACGGTAAACGCCAATTGCACCTTGCGTCCGCATGCGGCCTGCAAGGCCTGGTTCATCGGATTGCACCACCCAAGCGAAGGCCAGCCCGGATTTTTTCACCACATTGCCATGCGCCGCTGCAATAGCATTCACGGCGGCAGCTTCAGATATCGAAGGATCAAATACTGCCAACATCGTGCCCGAAGCTTTGGTAGGTAGGGCCGCGTTACGTACCAACACAAACATCAAAACCAACCACGCAACAATCACACCACCAAAGAAAATCAGTGCGAATTTGTGGCCCGGCCAATTCATGTGGCGGCAAAGGCCATGGCGCGGCGCTCACGGATAGGCAGATTAATCAGCCCTGCAAAAATGCCAAGGGCCACACTCATCCACCACACGGGATAATAAGTGCCATATCTGTCATGCATGATGCCCGCCATTTCCACACCTAGGAATGAGCCGATCTGATGCGATAGAAACACAAAGCCATAAAGCGTTGCCATATAGCGTGTGCCGAACATCACCGTCACAAGGCCCATGGTGAGCGGGATGGTGGAAAGCCAGAGGAAGCCTATTGCAGCGGCAAAAAGCAAAGTTGACGTTGTGCTGATGGGAACCAGAATAAAGGCAGTGTAAACCGCAGCACGCAGAAAATAGATGGCAGAAAGTGGAAAGCGCTTGCGCTCTCTGCGGCCGATCATGCCTGAAACATAAGAGCCCACAACATTGAACAAACCAATAGACAACATGGCAATCCAGGTTATTTCCTTGGGGATGCCGTGCTCGGCAAGATAAGGCGGGAAATGCACTGTAATGAAAGCAAGTTGGAAGCCGCAAACAAAAAAGCCAGCGACCAAAAGCAAATAAGACGGATGGCCGAAGGCTTCTGTTATCGCTTGCTTCATCGGCAAAGCCGTTTCGCCTTTGGTCTGCACCGATTGAGATGTGTTTTGGACGAGCAGAGGTGCCGCCAATGGAATGATGAAAAGCACTGCAATTGCGAGCGCGGTTAGCCCCGTATTCCAGCCGTAACTCGAAATGGTTTGCCCACAGGCCAAATGAAAAGAGCTTGGCCCATGGAACCTGACGCGGTGGCCAGGCCAAAGGCCCAAGAGCGTTTTTCGGGTGGTACTAAACGGCCCAACGCCGCCATCACGATGCTGAAAGATGAAAGTGCAATGCCAACGCCCACGAGAATGCCGCCGGTGAAATCCAACATTGCACCCGTGGTGGAATAGTTCATGCCTAAAACGCCCAGTGCATAAATCACAGCACCTGCCATCAACACGCGTGCTGAACCAAAGCGGTCAGCCAACATGCCAGCCACCGATGTTGCCACACCCCAGACGAGATTTTGAATCGCAATGGCGAAGGAATAAGTTTCGCGCGGCCATTGAAAGGCGGTGCTGATTGGTAACGTAAAAAGCCCGAAAGTAGAGCGAATACCAAAATTGATAATGGCCACAAGACAACCAGCGATCAAAATCGTTGTCGGCTGAAAATACCAAGGTGTTGGTTTTGTTGCTGCTGTCATGATGTTGCCAATCTAAATGATTTTCCAAATTCCGCCACGGCCACCCCAACCAAAATGATGAGTCCGCCGATCAAAGTATTGAAGCCCGTTGCTTCGCCAAAGAAACCCCAACCGAAAAGTGCGATACTGGGCGGGATCAGATATAGTGCAGCACCCACAGATGAAGGCGGTAATTTTCCAGCTGCAAAGTTCCACAACAGCACGCTGAAGATGGTGCCAATCAAGCTCATGATCAAAAGTGCTGCTATGGCATTTTGGCTGAGATGCAAAGCGGTGGGGATGGTTTGTGGCGAAGCGAAAACCAATGCTGGAAGTGCGCACAGCAAAGTGCTCCACAAAGTGATTTTCAGCGGACCATATTTCATAATCAGAGGCTTGGCAAAAACCACATACACAGCCCAAGCCGCACAGCCAAACAGCATCATCAAGCCACCGAAAACCGGGTTGCCGCTGCCAGTGCTCAGTCCTTCCAAAAACAAATAGACCGTTCCCACAAAAGAAATCAGCAGTCCGAAAATCACGGGAATTGAAAGTTTTTCTGTTCCCACAGCAATGGCCAAGCCGGCGATCATCAAAGGATTGGTGGCATAGACCATGCCGCCAGCCCCAGCGCTGAGATTGGCAAAACCATAATTGGAACCGATATAATAGCCGAAATTGCCAACGCAGCCCACCAGAGCCATGGCAGGCCAATCTTGCCTGTCAAGGCGCGGGCCCGCCCACAGCAGAAGCGGCAGGCAAAACAGCGCATTCGTCCACATGCGGATGACAATGGATTCACTTGGGCCCGTTTCTAACGCAAAGGCCCGCACCAGATTGGGCGTTATGGCCCAAACAACAACAGTGGTAGCAAGGGCGACAAGTGGCCAGAGGGGGTTTGATTTCATCGCCACCTTAAACGCTGAGAACGATTGCTTCGTCAATCGTCATGGCTGCATAGCAACCCCCAAAGTTTCACTGAGTGCAAGTTTCGCGCTTTTGCCTTAGGGGCTGTTCTCACAACCCGTCTTACTTTGGAAACCTGCTCATATGGTTGCACTTTCAGTTCTTGATCTGGTTCCCGTCTCGCAAGGACAAAGCCCACGCGATGCCCTGCATCATTCGGCTGAATTAGCGCAGCATGTGGAGCGTTTAGGTTACACCCGTTACTGGGTGGCAGAGCATCACAATATGGTGGGCATAGCCAGTGCGGCCACTTCGGTGGTGATTGGCTATCTGGCAAGCCAAACCAAAACCATACGCATAGGTGCGGGCGGCATCATGTTGCCCAATCACTCACCACTGGTCATTGCCGAGCAATTTGGAACTTTAGAATCACTTTATCCGGGCCGCATTGATTTAGGTCTCGGTCGGGCACCCGGCACTGATCAACGTACCTCCCGGGCCTTGCGGGTTGATCCATCAGCTTCTGAGCATTTCCCGCAAGACGTGGTGGAATTGCAGGCGTTGCTGGGCCCATTGCAAGAAGGGCAGGCTATCCAAGCCGTTCCGGGCACGGGGCTGAATGTGCCTTTGTGGATCTTGGGATCGAGTCTGTTCGGCTCTCAACTTGCTGCCATGTTGGGCCTGCCTTATGCCTTCGCATCGCATTTCGCGCCCGATCATTTGGCGCAGGCGATTGAAATTTACCGCGCCAAGTTTGAACCCTCGGTCCAACTGCAAAAGTCTCGCGCCATGGCCGGCGTAAATGTTGTCTTGGCCGCAACAGATGCAGAAGCCCAACATCTCTTCACCTCCATCCAACAGCGTTTTGTGGGCATGTTGCGCGGCGCGCGTGGTCTGTTAATGCCGCCCATTCCCGATATAGAAAGCTATTGGTCGCCGTCTGAAAAAGCTCAAGCCAGCCGGATGTTGAGTTGCTCTTTCGTCGGTTCGCCGCAAACGGTTCAGGCACAGTTAAAGGCTTTCGTGGCCCGTATAGGCGTGGATGAATTGATGGTGGCGTCGGCGATTTATGATCATCAAGCGCGGTTGAAATCTTATGAGATGCTGGCAGGTCTAGAACTATAGATTCAAAACGCATTGAAATCCTTCCGAAAAACAATGCCAAAATCAAAAGATCTAAAATTAACATCGACCTAAACTCCTGTTATAGGTATATATAGCTATAACTGGAGATAAAGGCAAGCTAAAATAGGGGATTTCGATAAAAACATAACAGGAACACTCGCCAAAGGGCGGTTGTATCGGCTATAAGATTCTCATGCTTACCGCTCTTTCCATCCGCGACATCGTGCTGATCGAGAAATTGGATCTCAGTTTGGAGAATGGCCTCACCATTCTCACGGGCGAAACGGGTGCTGGCAAATCCATTTTACTCGACAGTTTGGGCCTTGCTTTGGGTGCGCGTGGCGATTGTGCGTTGGTTAGAGCGGGGCAGGCCAAAGGCAGCGTGGCAGCTTCATTTGCCCTGGCCAAAGATCATGCTGCGTTGGCGCTGTTGGCTGAGCATGACGTTGAAGCCGATGGTGAAATCATTATCCGCCGCATTCAAAACGCTGATGGGCCCAGCCGCGCCACAATCAATGATCAACCCATAAGTCTAGGCCTGCTGCGGCAAGTGGCTGGATTGCTTGTGGAACTTCACGGCCAACATGCTGATCGGGCTTTGGTGGATGTGGCAGAGCATCGCCGTTTGCTGGATGCCTTCGGCGGGCTTGAAGGGCAGGTTGAGAAGCTTTCGGCGCTGTGGCGGGTGATGAGTTCTGCGGCCCAAGAACTGAATCATCACAAGGCTTTAATGGCCAAAGCTGAAGCAGAACGTGAATATCTGGAACATGCCGCTGAAGAACTCTCCGCGCTTTCGCCTGAGCAGGATGAAGAGCGCCTCTTGGCCGACAAGCGCCAGATTATGATGCAGGCTGAGCAATATGCCTCGGCTCTCGATGATGCTGAATCGGCCTTGATCGGAGAAATGAATGCTGATGCCCGCCTCAATGCAGCACTTCGGAAATTGGAGAGGCGCAAAGATCAAGCAGGCGGGCGGCTTGATTCCGTTTGCGTGGCTCTTGAACGCGTGTTGGTGGAGCAGAACGAAGCTCAACGCGCACTCAGCGATGCGCGGCGGCTGTTTGAGTTTGATCCCAAAGATTTAGAAAAATCAGAAGAGCGGCTGTTTGCTTTGCGGGCCGCTGCACGGAAATTCAAATGCACCGTGGATCAACTGGCGCAAAAGCGGGCAGGCTTCGAGGGTGAGTTAAAATCCATCACTGATGGCGGAGCTATGCTCAAGAAATTGGAAGCGACCCTTACTGAGGCGAAGGCCGCCTATGAAAAAGCCGCCGACGTGCTTTCAGTAGCACGCCGCAAAGTGGGCAAGAGCTTAGACAAAGCAGTGCTTGCCGAACTTCCTGCGTTGAAATTAGACAAGGCGCGTTTCGCCAGTGAGATCACCTCTGATGCCTCGCGCCCGCAGAGTGACGGCATAGACCGCGTGGAATTTGTGGTGGCCGCCAATCCCGGAACAGCTTTGCAGCCCTTGATGAAGGTGGCCTCCGGTGGTGAGTTGGCGCGTTTTATGTTGGCGCTGAAAGTTATTTTGGCGGCCAAAGGTTCTGCGCCGGTTTTGATCTTTGATGAAATTGACACTGGCGTTGGCGGCGCTGTCGCTGATGCCATCGGGCAACGTCTCTCGCGCTTGGCCAAGGGCCTGCAAGTTCTGGCGGTCACGCACAGCCCGCAAGTAGCGGCCAATGCCTCGCAGCATTTATTGATTTCAAAAATGGAAGACGTGGGCGGCAAGCGCATGGTCACGCGTGTGCAGCCTTTGTCAGCCTCAAGCCGTCGCGAAGAATTGGCGCGGATGCTTTCGGGTGCTTCAGTAACAGAGGCGGCGCGGGCGCAGGCTAATGAATTGTTGGCAGGACGCGGATGAGCCGCAAAGAGGCTGCGGCAGATCACGCTAGGTTCGCGGCCGAAATCGCAGCGCATGATTTGGCCTATCACCAAAATGATGCGCCAAAAATCAGCGATGCTGATTACGATGCGATGAAGCGCCAACTTCTGGAGATTGAAAACCAGTATCCAACTTTGGCCAAAGGATCACCCTCGCAGAAAGTGGGGGCCACAGCTTCCGGCAAATTTGCCAAAGTAAAACATGCTGTGCCGATGCTTTCGCTCGACAATGCCTTCAGTGACGAGGATGTTGAAGGCTTCCTCACCCAAATGAAGAATTTTTTGGGGTTGGCGGCTGATGTGGAGCTGCCCGTCACCGCCGAACCCAAGATCGACGGTCTTTCGATGTCACTGCGTTATGAAGAACGCAAGCTGGTGCAAGCCGCCACGCGCGGGGATGGCGAAGAGGGCGAGAATGTTACGGCCAATATTCGTGCCATCAAAAATATTCCGCATGAGTTGCCTTCTTCCGCACCTGATCTGATTGAAGTGCGTGGCGAGGTTTATATGTCGAATGCCGATTTCGCGACGTTGAATGAAAAACTGATTGCTGAGGGTGAGAAGCCCTTGGCCAATCCGCGCAATGGGGCCGCAGGCAGTTTGCGCCAGCAGGATGTTTCCATCACCGCGTCACGGCCACTGAAATTTTTCGCTTACGCGTGGGGCGAAGCACCCAAGCTTCCAGCTGATACCCAATGGGGCGTGGTGCAAGCTTTCAAATCTTGGGGCTTGCCGATTAATCCATTGATGGCTTTGTGCCAAACGGCAGCCGAATTGCTACAGCAATATCGTAAATTTGAAACCCTGCGCTCATCGCTGGGTTATGACATTGACGGCGTGGTTTACAAACTCAATGACCTTGCCTTGCAACAGCGCCTCGGTTTTCGTACGCGCAGCCCGCGTTGGGCCATTGCCCATAAGTTTTCTGCGGTGCAAGCAACAACCGTTCTTGAAGCCATCGACATTCAAGTTGGCCGCACAGGCGCACTCACGCCCGTTGCGCGGTTGAGGCCCGTCACTGTTGGCGGCGTGGTGGTTTCCAACGCCACGCTGCATAATGAAGATGAAATCACCCGCAAAGATGTCCGCGTAGGTGATACGGTGATTGTGCAACGCGCCGGTGATGTGATCCCACAAGTTGTTGGGGTGGCTGAGCGTGGCGCGGGCACGGTGCCTTATGAATTTCCCAAAGTTTGCCCCGCCTGTGGCAGCCATGCGGAGCGTGAAGATCGCGGTGGAGGCAAGGCCGATGCGGTGCGTCGCTGCACTGGCGGCCTCATCTGCCCAGCGCAGCGCGTAGAGCGACTTAAACATTTCGCCTCACGCAATGCTTTTGACATTGAAGGGTTAGGTGACAAAATTGTTGAAGAATTTTATACCGATGGCTTGATCGCAGCACCGCAAGATATTTTCACTTTGCAGCAACGTGATGCACGCTCATCCAAAATGCTGGCCACGCGTGAAGGTTGGGGTGAAGGCTCGGTGCGCAATTTATTCGCCGCCATAGAAGCGCGGCGTGAGATTGCGCTGGATCGTTTTATATTTGCTTTAGGCATTCGCCACATCGGTGAAACCACGGCGCGGCTTTTGGCGCGGCATTATGGTTCTGCAACTCATCTGCGTGACCAGATGAAACTTGCCGCAAGCGAAGGCAGCGATGCGCGGCAAGAACTGCAAGCCATAGACGGCATCGGCGGCATTGTGGCGCAAGCAGTGAGTGAGTTTTTTGAAGAGCCGCACAATCTCGAAATCTATGATGGCTTGCTGAAAGAAGTTCATCCGAAAGCGCTGGAGGCGGTGGCCACAACCTCACCCGTTACTGGTCAGACAGTGGTGTTCACGGGTGCATTAGAAAAGATGTCACGCGACGAAGCCAAGGCCATGGCCGAAAGGCTGGGTGCCAAAGTTGCGGGATCAGTCTCCAAAAAAACTGATCTTCTCATCGCTGGCCCCGGCGCTGGCTCTAAGTTGAAAGATGCAGAAAAACACGGCGTGAAAGTGATTAACGAGGCAGGGTGGTTTGAATTGGTGGGGCAGGCTTAGTTGACACAAAACTTCTCGGCGGATTTTCGCGCTGGCTTGCGCGATATTTTTCCCACGCTGCTGGCTTACATCCCCATCTCTATGTTGTGGGGCACGATGGCTGCGGGCAAGGGTTTCTCGCCGCTTGAAGCTTTGCTTATGAGTTTTTTTGTTTATGCGGGGGCATCGCAATTCGTGGCGGTGGATATGTGGAAAGAGCCGCTGCCGATCGCCGTCATGATTCTCACCGCATTTATTGTGAATTTGCGGCATATGCTGATGGCGGCTTCAATCTCGCGGCACATTCAAAACGTCAAAGGCATTTTTCATCCCTTCATGATGTATGTTTTGACCGATGAGGCTTGGTCCATTGCGGAACGCAAGGCGCTGCAAGGCCCACTCAGCCTTGGCTATTATCTTGGGGTGGCCGCACCGCTTTGGCCCACATGGTTTATTTTTTCTGCCATAGGCGCACTGGTGGGAACCGCTCTGGGTAGTGTCGCAGCGTTGGGCGATTTTGGGCTTGCTGCCATGTTCATTTCCATCATCGCGGGTTTTTGGAAAGGTCCACGGACAGCAGCGGTAATCGGCGCTAGCGCTTTAGCGGCAGTGCTGGCCCATCTCACCATACCCGGGCGCTGGTATATATTGATCGGAGGTTTTGTTGGCGTGGCAACAGCAGCGTTATTGCACACTGATGAAGAAGTTACCTCGCCCGAAGGCACGATTGAGGCGGGCCTGCCATGAATGGAATTTTCACTTTACATTGGTCTTGGCTGATGGCGATTTTAGGCATGGGCTTGGCAACTTACGCAACGCGCATTTCTGGCCTATTGCTCATGCGCGGCGTTGTGGTCAAAGGCCGCATGAAAGCCGCCCTTGATGCCATGCCGCCATCGGTGTTGATGGCCGTCATCACGCCCACTGTTTTGATGACGGGCAAGGCCGAAACCATTGCCGCTGTCATCACCGCAATTGCGGCCATGCTCCGCCTGCCGTTGCTTGCCACCATCGTCATTGGTGTTGCCAGTATGTGGGGCCTCAAGTTTGTCTTAGGCGGGTAAGCTACCGCCAGCGCTGAGCGATTGGGCGGAAGCATGCACATGCAGAACGGCTGCGCCTTTTTCCGCCAAGAACGCTGTGACCACGGCCTCCACATCATCACCGAGTTTTAAAGCGAAGGCCGCAACACCGAAGCTTTGGGCCCAAGCGGTGAAATCGGGATTCACCAAATTTGTGCCAGAAACGCGGGCCGGGAAATGGCGCTCTTGATGGGTTCGGATGGTGCCGTAAATGCCATTATCGGAAATCACAATCTTGGGCGTTGCCCCGAAGGCGACAGCTGTTGCAAGTTCATTGCCCGTCATCATCACGCCACCATCGCCGACAAGACAAATGACCATGCGTGATGGGTCGACGAGAGAAACAGCCACGGCTGCTGGAACGCCAAGGCCCATGGCTCCGACCACGCCACCAATCAAAAGATTCTTTGGTGACATTTTCCAATGGCGGTGGGCCCAAGTTGTCATGTTGCCAGCGTCCATCGTTATAACCGCGTTGGCGGGTGCGATTTTGGCAAGGGCCAAAGTAACCGCGCCGAAGTCCACACCGTCAGTTGGATGGCGCGGCGCATAGGTTTGGCTGTTGGTTGTTGCTTCGTGCACGAATGAAATCCAGCGTTCACGCGCAGCAGGGGCCACGCGCACGTTCTGCGAGAGGGCGGACAAAACTTCCGCAGGTTCTGCCACAATGCCAAGATCCACGCGGATAACGCGGCCAATGGGTTTGCTGTCTGGATAAATGTGGATGAGAGTTTGCTTGGGCTGAGGGGCTTCGGGCAGTGTGAAACCCATGGTCGCAAAATCACCCAATCTGGTGCCAACTGCAATGATCAGATCAGCCTGCATCAACATTTCGCGAAGAGGCTTTACCGTGCCCATATCCAGATGGCCGGCATAAAGCTCTGCAGCATTATCAAAAACGTCTTGTGATTTCCACGTCACAGCAACAGGCACACGTTGCGTGGCGGCGAATTTGTCGAGCGCTTCGGCACCTTTGGTGCCACGCAGTTTTGAACCTGCGATGACCAATGGGCGTTCAGCTTGCAAAAGCATATTACGCAAGGTTTCGATGGTGGCAGATGCCGCTGCGACTTGTGGCAGCGGATAGGTAAGCACCTGCGGATTTACAACATCATCACGCAGCATATCTTCAGGCACGGGCAAAATCACCGGGCCGTGCATGCCCTCCAATGCTAGGCGAAAAGCCCGTGGAAAAAGTTCGGGCAAGCGCGTGGCATCGGAAAGCTCGAACACGCCCTTGCTGAATGATCCGAAAACTGCGCTGTAATCCATTTCCTGAAACACGAAGCGATATTTTTCGTCTCGCGCCACTTGTCCCACAATGACAATCAGCGGCACGCCGTCTTGCTCGGCCATATGCACCGCGATGGAAACATTGGTGGCACCCGGTCCGCGGCTGACCAAGACAACGCCGGGCACGCCCGTTATCTTGGCTTCGGCCACGGCCATGAAGCCTGCACCACCTTCATGGCGACAGATCACCACTTGGATATCTGAGCCATGCAGCGCATCGAGGAGAGCCAAATAGCTTTCGCCCGGCACGCAATAAACGCGCTTCACGCCATGGGCTTTGAGGCTTTCAACAATAAAATCAGCGGCGCGCATGGCATCTCCTGTTCAGAACAGATTTTGCCAAGCGCTTCAGTGTTTGTCGAGGCTAGTATTTCTCAATTGGCACAAGTTCTGGTCACAAAGGCTGTTGCCTTTGCGGAACGTGCGCTAGTTAGGTACTTTCAAGCCAGCCGCTTGGGCTTTCTTATACCATTCGGCAGCCTTGGCTGCGTCTGGTTGAAGGCCTTCGATTTTCATTTCGGCAAAAACTTTTGGATCATAGGTGCGCGCCACACCCAGAATGCCTCGCGGGCTTCCCGCATTTGCGGCCTGCATATAGTATTGCCGTGCCGATATGATATCACCTTGGTTCATTAAGCCATCGGCGCGGATCAAGAGATTAGAACCAACGGGCTGCGGAATAGGTTGGGCTTGGGCACTGGCGACTTTCGTGTCAACTGCCGCTGTTTGTGTAGTGATATTACTGCCCGGTGCATCTGGTGGTGCGGCTGCGGGCACAATTTTTACATCCGAAAATTCGACGCTGAGTTTCTGCATTGGCGCTGCTAAATTCTTTGTGCCCTGATCAAGGGCTGCCACATCAAGACTGATTTTGGGCGTTTGCGATTGCGGTACAACCAATTTTAAATCAACCATTTCAGGAGCCTTCACCAGCCAGCTGCCTTCTTCAACTTGTCGGCCGGCGGTGAGATAGGCCGATGTCGGCAGACCCGATATGAGAATGTCCACGGGTTGCTCGGCGGAGGCGGGCCGCGCGGCAAGGGCAAGCGGGATCATGCTATTTAACGTGCCAGCAGCATCATTCACAGAAAGTGAGGCCATGCTAATTTGCTTTTTCATGATCACCGTAGAGCCAGATGCAACAGGCGCAAAAACCTTAGGTGCCGCGCCCGACAAGCTGGCGATGGAGGCTGTGGCTTGGCTTAAACCGTCTTGGCCGAATGCTACCAAGCGCTCACGATTGGCAAAGCCAACACCCACAGCACTGCCTGTTGCAATGGCTACAATCGCCCAACTTAGATAAGTGCGCCAAGTTTTATTCGGGAAGTTGGTTTGGGATGGTTCGGGAAGGCCAGCGGCATTGCGGGTGTAACGTTGACCGCGACCTTCGATTTCGCTTAACGGCAAAGTGGGCCTGCGGGTCTGTATTTTCACTTCCGGTGGATTGTCATTGCTTGGCCTATCGTATTGTGCTTTTGCCGCTTTGAACCGCGCATCCAAGTTGCGGCGATGCGTTTCCATCACGTCGCTTTCGGCCTTACGCTCCACTTCTTGCTTGGCAATGCGGTCGCGATATCTTTGCACTAAATGATCTGAAACTTCAGCGTCGTTTTCAAATGCAAACCAACTCGGCACAGGGGCTGCTGATTTGGCGTGCGAAACTGTTTCAGCATCAGCAGTTTCAGGCTTGGCATTTTCTTCTATGCGGGCAGGGGAGTAGCTCATGGTTTAGCTCCTGTCGGTGTGATCGTGGGGTTAAGCTTTTTGATCAAAGTGGCAGCCGTTGCTTCACGCGGAAGATTTTCAACGTCTTCAAGTGCCGTCAACCCTAAGGGCTGGTGAAAATAGCCATCTTCGAAGACTTTTAAAGCTTTGCCGTGATCGGGTGCAGATGCTTTATCATTCACAGCCAAAATCAGACTGGTTGAAACCGTTTCAAGCACTTGGTTTTGAGGCACTAAGTTTGCCGCGTCTTTGGGTACCAGTTGGATGGGCTTATAGATTTGCGAAAGTTGCACGGGCATAACCAAGGAAAGAGCATGAAAACCATTGCCCAGCTTCTCGATGTTCATCGGCAACCCGACAAAAAGTGCTGCGTCTGCACGGCCTGCCAATAGTGCATCAACTGCACTTTCCTGAGATTGTGCAACACGCAAAAACGGTACTTCCATTGCCCCTAACAATAACTCACCAGACGCGAAAGACGCCGTATCGGCTGAACCTGTTGCAATTTTCTTTCCAGCAAGGGCTGTAACATTGGCAATCGAACGCTTGGTCACCAGCACTATCGGTAGTTGCTTGATGGCTGATATGTAACTGATATTGCTTTCATCTGGCGCTAATAGGTTTTGGCCTTTCACATAGGCCAAACTGTCGGCGGTGATCAAAGCGGCATCGATGACGGGAAAGTCTTCAAGATCTTGAACGCTTTGCACGGCCCCTTTGCCCAGCATGGGAAGAATGCGCAGGCCGCTTTCATGATCTAAGGCGCGCGCTATGTTTTGCGCTTCCGGCGCCCAAGATGGCTCTCCGACAAGAATGTTAAATGCTATTTCACCGGCTGTCGCTTGCACGGCAAATATCCCCGCAAAAAGCGCACAACAGCTCATGAGTCGAAGTCTCATGTTTGACCCTCTCCGGCACGTCGACTTTCCGCCTTCGCACCCATTTTATAATTGTCGTCATCCCAATGCCTGGCCTGTTACACACAAGCCACGCCCAAGGGTTTTCTTTAGGGATTGTGGCGGTGAGGGGGCAGAACCGAGGTTATGTGGGGGCAGGTTTTCTAGCGCTGATTACGCCGCTTGGCCCGCCAAGCCGCCAAAACTTCCTACAAGTTGTCCGGCGGAACTTAAAAAATAGATGCCCATAACACCGCGTGGGATTTCCATATTCTCTTCGCTGGCCCTGTGGCACATACCTTCCGATGCAGAATGTAATTGACCAAGCCAAACTTCGGATCAAGGGCCGGAAGCTTAAGCTTGTCATGCCCGAAGGGGATGATGCGCGTATCCTCGAAGTCGCCGCTATTTTGCACGCCCAAGATTGGGCGTTGCCCGTTGTGTTTGGCGAGGCTGCGCCCGCGCCATCATCAGCGGCTGTGGCAAGGCTTATGAAGCAGCGCGAAAAGCTGACTGAGCCAATGGCCCTTAAGCTTTTGCAAAAGCCGCTCTATGCGGCGGGTGCTTTGGTTGCAGATGGTGCGGCTCATGCCATGCTGGCGGGGGTTGGGCTGCCAACATCACGGGTGATAGAGGCCGCATTGATGACCATCGGGTTGGCTGATGGGATTGACACACCGTCTAGTTTCTTTCTGATGCAATGGCCGAAACGGGCTTTGCTTTTTGCGGACTGCGCGGTGAACCTTCAACCCACCGCAGCGCAACTGGCGGCCATTGCAATTGCTGCAGGGTGCAGTGGAGTGGCGCTTTTGCCAGAGGAAGTGCGCGTTGCGCTCTTGTCGTTCTCTACCAAAGGCAGCGCAAAACATGCAGATCAGGCCAAGGTGGTGGAGGCGTTGGCGATGGCGCGGCGATTAGCACCCGAAATGTTGATCGACGGTGAACTACAGGGCGATGCTGCGTTGTCAGCCAGCGTGGCAGCCAGAAAAGTTTCGGGCCCCAGCGCTGTGGCAGGGCTGGCCAACGTTTTAGTTTTTCCTGATCTTGATGCGGGCAATATCGCTTATAAGCTTTGCCAATATCTGGGTGGCGCTCAGGCCATCGGCCCCGTTTTGCAGGGTTTTGCCAAGCCGGTTTCTGATCTATCGCGCGGGGCCACGGTGGCAGATATTGTGGATACAGCTGTTTTGTTGCTTTCAATGGTGAATTGATTGATGGGCGGCATGGCGATAGAAGGCGGCGCATGACTTATTCAACTGTTGAAAGCCGCCATCACACGATTGGGGTGAAAGTGGGCCACATCCAAGTGGGTGGCGGTGCACCCGTCGTGGTACAGTCTATGACCAACACCGATACGGCGGATATTGAAGGCACGGCGCGGCAAGTGGCAGAGTTGGCGCGGGCTGGCAGTGAGTTAGTGCGCATTACAGTTGACCGCGAAGAGAGTGCTGCGGCCGTTGCGGCTATCGCTGAGAAACTTACCAAAATGAACGTGGATGTGCCACTTGTCGGAGACTTTCACTACAACGGGCATCTTCTGCTGAGGAAATATCCCGACTGTGCGAAAGCTTTGGCGAAATATCGCATCAACCCCGGAAATGTGGGTTTTAAAGAAAAAAAAGATCGCAACTTCGCCACGATGATTGAAGTGGCGGCAAAATATAACAAGGCTGTGCGCATTGGCGTGAATTGGGGATCGCTTGACCAAGCCCTGTTGACCGCATTGATGGATGAGAATGCCATATCACAAACGCCCAAACCGGCGCGCGAAGTGATGCATGAGGCCATTGTGCGCTCTGGCCTTTCATCGGCGGCTTATGCCGAAGAATTAGGTTTGCCCCGCGACCGGATTATTATTTCGGCCAAATGTTCAGAGGTACAAGATTTGATTGTGGTTTACCGCATGATGGCCAAGCGTTCAGACTATGCTTTGCACCTTGGCCTGACGGAAGCGGGCATGGGCTCCAAAGGCATTGTGGCATCAACAGCTGCGCTCAGCGTTTTATTGCAGGAAGGCATAGGTGATACAATCCGCATTTCACTTACGCCTGAACCAGGTGGAGACCGCACACGCGAAGTGATTGTGGCACAAGAAATTTTGCAAACCATGGGGCTTCGCGCTTTTGCGCCTATGGTGATTGCATGCCCAGGCTGCGGGCGCACAACTTCAACCGTGTTTCAAGAATTGGCTCAGGGTATTCAAACCTATGTTCGGGCCCGAATGCCTCAGTGGCAGCTGCAATATCCGGGTTTTGAAAACCTGTCGCTGGCGGTGATGGGCTGCATAGTCAACGGGCCCGGAGAAAGTAAACATGCCGATATTGGCATTTCATTGCCGGGAACGGGTGAACTTCCATCTGCGCCCATTTATATTGATGGCAAAAAGGTTGCGACCTTGCGCGGCGAAAATATCGCTAGTCAATTCCAAGAGATTGTAGAGAATTATGTTGCCAAGCGCTGGGGCTAAATCTGAATTTCCAATGACGGTGAAAGCCTTCTTTAGTGACGCAGATCGCTTTCTGAATCGCGGCGATATTCTCTTGTCGCGCAGCCCGTTAATGGCATCGCGGCTCATTCGCATATTTTCGGGGAGTTTTTTCAGCCACGCGGCCGTAGTGTTTTTGTTGCCGCAGCGCATCGAGCATTTTACCAACACCTTTGTGATTGAAAGCTTGTTTAAGGGTGTGGGCATTGCCAATCTTGAAACTTATTTGAATGGCCGCAAGCCCGTTGAAGAAGTTGGCATTCTGCGGATGCAGGGTAAAGGCTTCAACCAGGACTATTTCAAACGTGCCAATGGGGTGTTGCTCAATGAAGTGAACAAGCCTTATGATTTTCCACGGCTGTGGCGCATTGCATTTTCCACCTTGTTTGGCTTGCAACAAGCCGTGCGCCGCATAACGCGAAAGCCCAATGTTTATCGGCGCTGGATGCCAAGGCAGTTCATTTGTTCAGGCTTTATTCAATTTGGGTTATTTCAAGCGGCCGAACTTTCCAAGATTGACCCCGCGCGGGTGATCTTGAAACGCGGCTTGAAAGACCCAAGCCCTGATGAGATGATGGGCATTACACCTGAAGACTTGGCCACCTCTGACAGGTTGACGTGGAAATATGTGATCCGGCGCGGTTGGGTTTATGAGACCGATAATTACGAAGCAGCCAAGCGGATTATTTCTGGCGGGCAATCATAAAGTCTGCGGCGCGGTGCAACATATCGGCGTTGTTGCCATAGGAAGCCAAGGCGTGTTTGGCATCATGAATTAACCGCGCTGCTTCCTGCTTAGCGGGTTCTAACCCTAAGAAATCAACAAAGGTTGCTTTTCTTTTGGCGCTGTCTTTCTGCGTGGCTTTGCCAAGTTCCAGAGTGTTACTTTCCACATCTAAAATGTCATCTTTGATTTGAAACGCAAGGCCGATGTTTTCCGCAAAGTGACGCATTGGATTTGCGTCCGCGCCAGCCATCATCGGGCCAGCAGTGCAGGCAAACACGAAAAGTGCGCCGGTTTTTTGGCGCTGCATGGTTGAGATTTCATTGATGGAGGCGAAGCCCTTGGTCTCGGCCTCGATGTCTAACATCTGCCCTTTTACCATTCCACTTGGGCCGGCGGCGCGGGCGAGGGCGGCGATCAGGGCAGGGCTTTCACCAGCTTCGGCTAAAACTTCAAAAGCAAAAGTCAGCAAGGCATCTCCCGTTAAAATAGCCGTGGCCTCATCAAACCTTTTATGCGTGGTGGGCATGCCGCGCCTTAAATGATCATTGTCGATGGCTGGCAAATCGTCATGCACCAGTGAGTAACAGTGGATCATTTCCAACGCCGCAGCCACGGTAAGGGCGCGGGCCTGGCTCACGCCGTGCAGCTTGGCACTTTCCAAAACGAAGAATGGGCGAAGCCGCTTGCCTTGGCCCAAGACGGCATAACGCATCGCGTCCTGCAGGCGGTTGCCCGCAAGGCACGGCAACAGGGTTTCCAGCTTGGCTTCAACCGTTGCAGCGCAGGCGGCGAGGGCAATTTCAAAAGTTTTGGGCAATGGTTCCTCATGCGGCAGATATGCCGTAAGACGAGAGCTAATGATATTTGGCGATAAACTCAAAGCTTTTTGGTTTGGTGGCCCGCGCTGGCGGGTGTGGCTGAAGCGCGCGCTGGCCGCCGTCATCGCTTGGCCTTTGGTGATGACGCTGGTTTACGGCGTGGTGCCTGTGCCTATTTCCAATCTGATGATCTGGCGCCTGTTCAAGGGCAATGGCATCTCTAAAGATTGGGTGAGTTATTCGGCCATGTCAGCGCAGTTGCCTCGCGCTGTCTTAGCCTCTGAAGATCAGCGTTTTTGTAGCCATCGCGGTATTGACTGGATCGAATTTCAAGATGTGATGGATAGCGGTGAAGAAGGGCCTTCGCGCGGGGCTTCCACCATTTCCATGCAAGTGGCCAAGAATATGTTTTTGTGGGATGGGCGCAGCTTCATCCGTAAGGGTTTGGAAATGCCATTAGCCCTCTATATGGACGGCATACTTACCAAGCGGCGGATGATGGAGATTTATCTGAACATTGTGGAGTGGGGCCCAGGGATTTATGGAGCAGAGGCCGCCGCTCAGCACCATTTTGGGAAACCTGCTGCCAGGTTAACAGCGCGCGAAGCTGCACTTTTGGCAGCTGTGTTGCCTAATCCCCTCAAGCGTGACGCTGGCCACCCATCCGCCAAAGTGCGGGCCATTGCGGCGCATATTCAAGATGCGATGGACGGCATGGATGGTTATCTGGCTTGCCTTGGCTAGAATCCCCCGCTATAGACCCCTTCAACACTTTCGGGCGGTTTGCCGCCTTTTCTCGTTTAATATATTGAATTCAGAGGTTTAGATATGGCTGTTCCACGCAAAAAGATGACCAAAAGCCGCATTGGTATGCGCCGTTCGGGCCAAAAAATGCAAACGGTGACTTGGATTGAAGATGCCAAGTCTGGTGAGTTGCGCCGCCCGCACCATGTTGATTTGAAGACTGGCATGTATCGCGGTCGCCAAGTTTTGAACGTCAAGACTGAAGCTTAATTAGTCTCATTACAATTTTACTGAATTATGCAAGACCGGCTTAAGGCCGGTTTTGTTTTTTGGGGCTTCGTTGCCGAATAATTAGTTTTTAAGCCTATGTTGGCCGCTGGATTGCAGTCATGAGGCCATGTTGGCGCGCGTTTGGCAGAATTTGAAAGTTGAAACTAGGCAAGGCGCTGCAGCTACGCAGCTGGCAGAGGCTTGGGGCGCGTTAGGTGCTTCTGCTTTAGAGCCGGCCGCGTTTCAATCAGCTGACTATTTTCTTCCTATTTTAGAACGACGCGGCGACGGGCAGGTTATTACCGTGCACAGTGATGGACAGCTTATCATGGCTGTGTCGGCCCAAAGCAAGCTAGGCTTTCAGAGCAGTTTTGCTTCGCCCTTTGTTGCCAGCGGTTTGCCGCAGGTTTTAGGACAAATCGCTGAAGCGGGCGTGATGGCATTTGTGAATGGCTTGAAGGTGCCCTTTCGTTTTCGAGCTTTGCCCGCCGACAGCAGGTTTTTTGCACTCCTACAAACTGCGGCGCCACAGTTTCAGGAAACGAAGCGCTGGCAAAGGGCGGCTTTGCTGATCCATGGCACCTATGAGCAGTGGATGGTCGATAATTTTGATCAAAAGCGCCGCAAAGAGTTTAAGCGTTTGCGAACCCGATTATCAGAGCAGGGCGAAGTGAAGTTGGAAAGCCTGAGTCATTCCAGCAATTTGGATGGCTTTGTGAATGATTTACTTGAGCTTGAGGGCCAAGGCTGGAAAGGCTCACGTGGCACGGCGATGAATGCTGATCAACGCACCACCACAATGTTCCGCGCCATCTGCGCCAATCTTCACCACAGCGGCAGCTTGCGGTTTTGGACTCTGAAATTTAATGGCAAGCCCATTGCCAGCTTGTTCGGCATGGTTGAAGGCGCACAAGGTTGGATTGTCAAAATCGCCTATGCTGAGGCTTTCGCCAAATTTTCTCCGGGTGTGATGCTGGTGCTTGATGCCACCCAAGCGTTTTTTGCCGAGCCGCAATTGAAGCTGGTCGATTCATGCGCCATTCCCGGACATCCGATGATTGATCGGATTTGGCGACACCGCATCGACATGGTTGATGTGCTGGTCGCACCTACTCAGATTTCGCAACTACAGTTTGCCACAACGGTGGCCTTTCTCAAATGGCATGTAATATCGCGGGATGCCGCAAAATCTTTATTCTACCGTATCAGCAAGAGGAAAAAATCATGAGCATTGTGTTTATTGATCCAGTTGTGGCCAAAGCCAAGTTTCTGAAATCGCCCTTTATGTTGAAGCATGGTTTGGCCGCCAATCCTCTGTTTACTTTGCCGCGTTTGATTGAGCTGGCAAAATCTATGCCACGCGATTCCATCGAATACAATTCCGGCAAAGTCGCCGTGGGTGTGAAGCCCGAAGATGTTCCGAAGATTGATATGCCGGCGGAAGCTGTGATCAAATCCATTGAAACCGCCAATGCCTGGATGGTGATCAAGCGGGTG
>JAYVOQ010000057.1:0-1959 GCA_043757845.1 Hyphomicrobiales bacterium
TTATTAACAAACTCAGACCCTCACCTATCCCATCGCGCCTTCGCCTAAGGCTATGGCGGACGGGCCCCTTTCCTCTCCCGCAAGCGGTAGAGGACGTCAACCAAACCTCTGCTTTACCTTCTTCACTAAATCATCACGCACCATCCGGTAAGCATCCAATATCTGCTCGCGGCTACCTTGTGTGGTTGAGGGATCGTCTACTACCCAATTCTCAACTTCAATCGCCATGGTGCGCGACATGTCGTCGGCGCGGTGTTTGGCTTCGGGTGAAAGTGTAACCAGCAAATCAAAAGCTGAATCTTCCAAGTCTTCAAATGAATGTGGCCGATGTTTTTTGAGATCAATACCAATTTCATCCATGATTATGCCCACAAACGGATCAGGATCGCCAGCCGCAATTCCACACGAAGCCACATAAATTTTGTGGCCGAAGTGATGATGCATGATGGCCGCCGCCATAGGCGAGCGAATAGCATTCATGGTGCAGGCAAACAAAATAGCGCTGGGCATTTTTTTATTCATCAGGCCCGCCACATTAAAGCGCACAGCAACGTAAACAAACGCCGGGCTGTTATGAAATCCATCTCGGCTTTGCCGCTCAAGCGTTCCTGTAAAACGGTTGAGCCTTCATTGTGCAAAGCACGTCGTGCCATGTCGATGGTTTCAATATGTTGCGGGTTGGAAGATTGCACGGCTTGATTATAGCTGTCGCAGATTTGAAAATAGTCTTTCACAATTCTTCTGAAGGGCGAAAGCGAAAGGCCAATGGCAAATTTTCCAGTAGCACTGCTCAGATCAAAAATTAAACGATTATCCATTGACGAAAGCCTGAGCGCATAGGGCCCTTCAATGCCATTGCTCAAAGTAAAACTATTACCTTCCAGTAAATCATGAATGGCCATTTGCCTGTCTTGCTGAGCCTCAGGTGATGGACTTAGAACAATTGAATTATCCACAATCACTTCGGCCAAGCGATTTTTAACAAGTGCCATTTAAGCCTCGTGGCTCGGCGTCATTTCAGTTGACCAAGCTGGCCCCATGTCGGCCAATGCGGCATCAACACATTCGACTTCCAATCGCAATTGATGGCCCGCAGAAAATGCGAGAGTAATGTGGCCTGATATTTTATCAACAGGAACAAACGAAATTGCCAGAAGCGAAAGAATGGTATCAGGCCCAACATTTGCAAAACCTTGCTTTTGAACCGATGTCACAAAATCAAAGTGCAAACCTGTGCGGCGGCGCATCTTTGTTTTTGCATCATCCCAAGCAAACCGATTGGCCACTAAAACAAATCGCCGACGTTTGGCGTTGAAATCCAGATCAGCATAACGCATCACTGCATCTTGCATCTGTGCAGAAATCACATTCAAATCATCGCCATCTTGGGCCGTCAAGCGCAGCATGATTTAAGTTTATGCCCCAGCAATGCGGGTGACATCTGCACCCACACCTTGCAGCTTTTCTTCCAACGCTTCAAAGCCACGGTCCAAATGATAAACACGGTGAATATTGGTTTCGCCTTGCGCGGCCAAACCCGCAATAACCAATGAAACTGATGCGCGAAGATCCGTGGCCATCACATCAGCACCCGTCAGCTTTGCCACGCCGCGCACTTCTGCCATGTCGCCATGCAAATGAATGTCGGCTCCAAGACGCGCTAATTCTTGCACATGCATAAAGCGGTTTTCAAAAATTGTTTCGCGAATATGGCTGGTGCCCTTGGCCATGGTCATAAGGCCCATGAACTGCGCCTGCATGTCAGTGGGAAATCCGGGGTAAGGATCAGTCGTCACATCAACTGGCAGAATGCCGGAACCATTGCGCCGAATTCGGATGCCTTCATTGGTCGTATCAATCGTCAAACCGGCGCGTTGCATGGTGAGAATGGCATTGTCCAAAGTGTCAGCCCGCGCACCGCGGAGCAGCACATCACCACCCGTCATGCCCACAACCATG
>JAYVOQ010000058.1:0-7110 GCA_043757845.1 Hyphomicrobiales bacterium
GCTGAAATCCGCAATGTCGCTCGAACATTCAAGGCACCGATCCCCCGTCAATGCCTTTGTCCACATCCTGTCTTGCTTGGTAGCCTATTGTTTCAGTTCCAATAAACCAAAAATCGGTACCGTAATCAGCATGATGGCTTAAACGTAACTGGGGTTAAAGAATATGATCTGCCGTGAGATAGGCCATCGCCATTATTGTTTCAGTTGGATTGTAAGCCGGCAAGGTCGGAAACTGGCCTCCACCTACGGCGTAGAGGCCGGGGCATTCGTGAACCTCACCGCTTCTTGAGGTCACCGATGTCTTTGGATCTTCACCCATCCGGTGCAGTCCGGCATCGTGAACGCTGACGTGATAATGCGGCGTTGGTGAATCTTCCCAAAATTCCGTGATGCCCATTTCCTTGGCAATCTGGCGCTTGATCTTCATGAAATATTCAACGGAGCGGCGGTCATAGTCCGTCCACTCATGGGTGATGCGCAAGGCTGGCTGGCCGAAGGCATCTTTTACGTGGGGGTCGAGATCACAATAGGCTTCAGGTGTGGGCAGCGAGGAATGCTGCGAATAGAAACGCGTGAGTTTCAGATAGTTTTCAGCAATCCAGCGTTTGAAGCCAAGGCCCCATTTGGGGACGTGCTTGGGCAGACCGTGGATGACTTCGATCGGTTGCAGATCACCGGTCCATGTATTGATGGGCGAGCCCCAGACAACGCCATCATCATTATCGGGAATAAGCTCTGAGGTATAGTCGTCGATCACCGAACTTGCCTGCAGCGATCCCATGAAGGGATTGGTGGCTTCTGGCATCACGCCATTGAACCAGCCGTAATTGTGCAGCATCAGATTGCGGCCGACTTCACCGTTTGCATTGATGCCTGAGGCCAGAAGCAGACGGGCATTCTCGAAAGCATAGGCGGCGAGAATGACGTTTGGCGCTTCCACACTTACCATCTCGCCATTGGCCTGAAAATAGCTGGCACCCTTGACGCGCCCATCCTTGCCGCGGTCGACCCTAAAGACCCTTGCGTGGGGCCTGACTTCTAAACTGCCTGTTTCGGCAACTGCGGCTGTGATGACCTCGTGTGTGGTTATTTTCGATCCGGTGTGACACGGATAGCCGTGACAGAAGCCGCAGTTGGCGCAAGCAGGCCTGCCTTTGTACGGCACTGTCGCGATGGCAACCGGAGTTGGGAATGGGTGAAAGCCCAGCTTGCGCGCGGCTTCGATAAACTTCTGTTCACTCTGGTGCCGCGGCAAGGGCGGCATGGGATAGCCGCGCGTGCGCGAAGCTTCAAAGGGGTTGCCGCCATTGAGGATTTCGTTTTTTACGTTACCGGCTACACCCGCAACGCCGAGGTCCCATTCGACGCGATCATAATAGGGTTCGAGTTCGGCATAACTGAAGGGCCAGTCGACGAGACGGTGGTTCTCTGGCAAGGCCTTCTTTCCAAATCTCTGCTCAACGACACTGCGCATCCGGAAATCTGCTTCGCGAAACCTGAATGACGCCGCCCCCCAATGCATGGTGCCCCCGCCGGTGCCGATTGAGGGAGGGATCTGGAACGGATCGCCTAAACCAAGGGCGTTGGAAGCCCAGGGCAGGATGCGAGCGTCTAGATTTTCACCCGGACGCCAAGTGACCGGGTCCGTCGCCATGCACGGCACGATGGCACTTCGGCAGTAGTAGCGGATTTCATCAAATTTTGAGTCGAAGTCGCCGGGCTTGTAGAATGCACCCTTTTCGAGTGCGAGAACCCTCTGGCCGGCGCGGGCCAGTTCCGCCGCGATCAACCCGCCTGCAGCGCCGAGGCCTACAACGATTGCGTCATAATTTTTTTTCATTTCAGTTTCGCAAGATCAGAAAGTGTGACGATGGGAATTGATCGAGCATCAAAACCTCGGGCCATTTGGGCTTTGGAATAGCCATGCTGGGCGCCAGGAAATCCAATGAGTTTCCAACCCGCTGCATTGTAGTTGCCGCCATAGATCGGATCGCCGAAAGTGCCTTCGATTGTGTGCTCATAGACCACAGAAAAAAACTGTGACCCCTCAATGGCGCGCAGAATTTCGTCCTGCTCAGCTTCGGTGACATCGGCGAAGGATTTTGCGAAACGTGATTTGGTCTTTGTTTCAACCATTTCGATCCCTTCACGGTAGAAAACCTGCAGAGAGCTGAAATAGCCTGCCAGCGCCCGGTCAATATAAATGAAGGTCCTGGCCTCGCGCGCACCCGGACTTCCCGGCTCGCTCGGAATGATGCGCGCTGCCATCGCATCCACCACCGCAGCTTCATGCCGGTTGAAAAACATCAAAGGTGCTTGATCCACAATCACTCGCTTTTCCGCTATCCGATTTTCAAAGATTTGAAACGCCGCGCATTGTCAGCGATTGCTGTTTCGACAGGAAGGCGCTCCATACTCGAAGCGCCGTAGAAGCCAGCGAGTTTGGGCGCGCGCTGCAAGACATATTGTGAATCTTCTGGCGTGGCGATGGGCCCACCATGGCAAATCACCAAGACATCTGGGTTCACGCTTTTTGCCGCATCCAGCATGGCTTGAATCTGCGTGACTGCCTCATCGAGGCCCATCACATCCTTGGCGCCAATGGTGCCAGACAAGGTTGTGCCGACATGTGTGACGATCATGTCAGCTCCAGCCTTTGCCATCACTTTGGCTTCGTCGGCATTGAACACATAGGGCGTCGTGAACAGGTCCAACTCGCCAGCAATGCGGATCATCTCCACTTCCTTGTCATAGCCCATGCCGGTCTCTTCCATATTGGCGCGGATGCGGCCTTCGAAGAGGCCAACTGTTGGAAAATTCTGGACGCCCTTGAAACCCAACCCTTTCAGCTCTTTGAGAAACCGCGGCATGTTGCGAAACGGATCAGTGCCGCAAACGCCCGCAATCACCGGAACGTGTTTGACCACAGGAATGACCTCGCTCGCCATCTCAACAACAATCTGGTTCGCATCGCCATAGGGCAGGAGTCCCGCAATCGAGCCGCGGCCAGCCATGCGAAATCTGCCTGAATTGTAAATAATGATGAGATCGACTCCGCCCATCTCGGCGGACTTGGCTGAGATGCCGGTTCCAGCCCCTGCGCCGACAATCGGAATACCTCGTGCCACCTGTTGCCGGAGTTTGGTCAATATCTCTTTCCGATTACTCATCTGCGTTCGTCCTTTTTCATTTGGGAATCCAATTTTTGTGCCATTGCGAGTGCGAAAGCCGAATCATTGATGTCGACATCGCTGACAATGCGGGCGATGGCCGGACCCAGGTTTTTCGACAGTGCGCCAATCAGTGCCGCATCAGCCTGCGCATCATAAAAGACCTCGCCCTGTCTTGAAATCGATGACATGCCCAGCGTCGGCATAAAAACAGTGAGCGGACCTTTGGCGCGATTGAGTTTTCTCGCCATGATCGCGCCGAGTTCCGCACATTCCTCAGGGGATGTCCGCATCAGAGTCACCTCGGGATTGTGACTATAGAGGCGCCGATTGCAGAATTTTTTGGGGACGGTCCCCTTGGGGCCAAAGTTCACCATGTCAAGCGCGCCGAGTGAAACTACTTGTGGCAGCCCAAGTGCTCCGGCGATCTCAAGCCGTTGTGGTCCTGCCGACAATTTTCCGCCGACCAGTTCATCGGCGAGTTCCGTCGTCGTGAGGTCGAGAACGCCATGGATGACGCCGTCGCGTATCAGCGCCTCCATGGCCCGGCCACCAGCGCCATTAGCATGGAACACCAGCACTTCGTAGCCCGCAGATTCAAGCCATGACCGGGCTACTGAGACGGCGGGTGTTGTTACGCCGAACATGGTCACTGCCACAACTTGGCGCGCGGACTTGATCGGCCCGGCCGCTTCAGCGGATTTGGCCATTGCTGCTATGGCGATTGCCGCATTGCAAAAAATTCGTCTCGAAATACTGTTGAGTCCCGCGATGTCGACTACGGGATAGAGCATCATGATATCGGCAGTACCCACATAGGAGGCTACATCTCCCGATGCCACGGTTGAAACCATGAGCTTTGGAACGCCAATCGGGAGTGCGCGCATGGCGGCCGTGGCCACAGACGTGCCGCCCGAACCACCCAAGGCCATAACTGCGTGGACCTTGCCTGCTGAATGGAGCTCGCGCAGGATTTTTGCTGCGCCTCGCGCCATGACTTTCATAGCCGCGCCGCGGTCGTTGGCTGAGATCAGGGAGGGGATATCGGTTCCACCAGCAACCGCGACGCGGTCGGATGAGACTTCAGGATTACGAGTAGGCTTCGGTGAGACACCGACGTCTATGACAATTGTTTTTACACCGAGTTCTTCAACGGCGTGCTCAACAAAAGCGTATTCTTCACCTTTTGTGTCAAGCGTACCAATGAGAGCCACAGTGACCATTGTTCAGCGTCGCGCCGGAACAATTTTGCAGCCGGGCAAGGTCTGGAGGATTTTTTCAGAACCAACGGGTGAGTAAACAACATAGACAGTCATTGTCTCTGAACCTGTGTTGACCGTGGAGTGGTAACGGCTGGCCGGCACATAGACCGAACAGCCGGGACCAATCTCGCGGGTTATGGGTACACCGTCTTCGTCTTCAACCATCTGAGTTCCGCGCCCAGATATCACGTGGATGATTTCTTCAGCTCCGGGATGGTTGTGGCGCGAATGGCCACCCTTTGGTTCCATGACAACTATTCCGGCGCTGAAGGCTTGCGCGCCGCTGGCTTCGGGTGAGACCGTGATTGAGATCTTGCCCCAATCAAAGGTCAGGGTTTCCACGTCGTTGGCTTCAATAAAATATCGTTCTTTGGGCATAGGCTGGCTCCGCTCACAAATGCCCCACGCCATCAGGGCAAGAGCAACTGTCCATCGTCCTCGGTGTTAAAGTCACTTCCTGGCGTTGGCTGCATCCACCAGTGGCTTCAGATATTCGAGCGCTTGCCTTGCAACTGTGTCGGGCTCGATGTCACGACGGTCGAAGCCCAGTTCCATGGCCAGCCAGCCGTTATAGCCGATGTCCTTGAGCGCATTGATCACCGAGTGGAAGTCGCCTCGTGCCTGACCAGGAGGAAGGCGCCGTTCATCGGAGATGTGCATATGGGCCAGGTTCTTGCCCATTTTGTAGACGTAGTCTGAACTGACTTCCTTGCGGTAAAGCACGTGAAAGGTGTCAAACATGAGTTTGACGTTGGGTTCACCTGTATCTTCCATCAGCATGATTGCGTCATCACAGCGATCAACGAGATTGCTGTCGAAGGAGGTTGGCTCGATCACCAATTGCACGCCGACGCCTGCGGCGCTCTTGGCGATTTCCTTGAGGGCATCAATGCTCCATTGCCATGCTTGGCGATGCGTCGTACCGAACACAACCCAGCCGGGAATATAGAGCAGCGTTTTTCCGCCCCAGTCGGCGAGAAGCTGGGCCAGCTCCTTGTAGTGCTCAATCGTGAAGCGGCGTTCTTCGGGAATGGGAGAACAGACATTATGGCCAGGCCCGCCACTAAGCGCCGGCAACATGCTTGAAAGTTCAAGATCATAGTCCTTGAGCATCTTGCCGATGTCCTTTCGGCGCTGCTTGCTCAAAGTTGGCGGATAGCAATGCGGACTCGCGGCGCCAATTTCGATGCCGTCATAGCCGATTTTCTTGATCCGCTTGATCGTCTCTTCAAGTGTATAGGCCGGAAGCCAGACTGGAAAGCTGGCATAGGGCCAAGTGTTAAACGACAGTTTCATTGCCATGTCAGAGTTCTCCCGTTCAAATGCCGTGTAGCGCCTGAAGCAATCAGAACTTTGACTGTAACGTCAGAGTTCTGATCATTGATCAACACTAAGAGCGCTAGAAGCTCTTGCCTTTGAAGCTCTCCGCGTTTTCCTTCGTGACAGTCGGAGCATCAAGCTTGATGAACTCCGGCAAGGCTTCGCCAGCGAGTGCCTTGGCGGCGGCGACAACATCCATCGGGGCTACAACTGGATAAATCACGCTTGAGTCCATCTTGCCTGCGGCGATCTTTTCAATCCCGGCGTTTTCACCATCGATGCTGACAATCTTGATTTCAGCTCCGCGTCCGGCCGCTTCAATGGCCTGAATTGCGCCAAACGTCATGATGTCTGCGTGTGTAAATACGGCATTGATCTGGCCCGCTGGAAAGCGCTGCAGAAAATCTTCCATGACCTGAAGGCCCTTGGCCTGATCATAGTCGGCATAATTGTTGGCGATCACTTTGATGCCGGGTGAATCTTTGATGGCGTCCATGAAGCCCTTGTGGCGGTCAATTGTGGGTGACGCCGCAGCAGCACCTTGTAGCTCAACAACGGTGCCTTTGCCGCCCAACACTTCCACCATGCGCTTGCCGGCGTTGTAGCCGATGTCGAGGTCATTAGCCTTGATGGTGGTGGTCACCGGCGTGCTCACGGTGCGGTCAACTTCGATCACCTTGATTCCGGCGTCCATGGCACGCTTTACGGCAGGAGCAAGCGCGTCCTTCTCGACAGCGTTGATGATGATCACCTGCACGCCTTGTGAAATGTAATTGTCAACCAGCGTGGTCTGCACGCTCGGGTCATTTTGCCCATCGCCGACAATCAATTTGATGCCGGGGAAGTATTTGGCGGCCGCAGCTTCGGTTCGTGCCTTGAGGGCTGCGCCATAAGGGAATGTCAGAGATGCGATCGCAACACCGACCTTGCCTTTGATGCTGGCCGGATCAGCCTTGAGGGTCAGCGTCTCCTTGCACTTGCCGGTGCAGAATGGCCCAAGGTCAATGTCTGCGGCAGAGGCAAAATTGCCTGGCGCAAAGCCGAAAACAACAGTCGCTGCAGTTGCCAGTAGAGCCCGTCGAATATTCTTGGTCATGATGTTTTGGTTCCTCCTAAAATGCGTTAACATCCTGACGTTAATTGGCATACTTATTACTGTCAATATGAAGAAGTTAGAAGATTTAAGAAAAACTAAAGTCATAGAGCATTCCACTGCTGCATGATGCGTGACTTTAATCCCTGGGCTGTGAACAACACCGCAAGGACGATAATGGCCCCCTTGGCGATCTGCTGGTTGAAGGGCGATACGCCGAGCAGATTGAGGAGGTTTGCGACCATAGCGAGCAGCAACACACCTG
>JAYVOQ010000059.1:0-70741 GCA_043757845.1 Hyphomicrobiales bacterium
AGCTGATGCCATGATGCAAGTCCTCCTCGCACCATAGAATCAGATTTTTCGATTCGAGGGAATCCTTAACGAGTCAGAGTTCACCACCTTTGGTATAACTTCATTAGAACTCACTCCCCTATTGCCGTTTCACTTTGAAACATACCCAGATGGGCGTGCAAGTATCTTGCCTTATTTGTTTCACCACCCAGAAGATGCAGCACTGCATGAATTAACGGAGAGCACAAGTGCGCGATGCCAAGGGGAACGGGAGGATGGGCGAAATAGTCTAGCGCTCGGCCAATTTAGCTTGGTTCCACAGGGCGTCCATTTCTTCCAGATTGGAATCCTTGGGCTCGCGGCCATGGGCAGTAAGTT
Organism: Hyphomicrobiales bacterium; assembly: GCA_043757845.1. GTDB lineage: Bacteria > Pseudomonadota > Alphaproteobacteria > Rhizobiales > Aestuariivirgaceae > Aestuariivirga. The sequence goes on from JAYVOQ010000059.1 coordinate 358, forward strand.
GGGACTCGATAAAGGCGAAGCGGCGGGTGAATTTCTCATTGGTGCTGCGTAAGGCCGCCTCTGGGTCTATGCCCAAATGGCGGGCCACGTTGGCCAAGGCAAAAAGCACATCGCCAAATTCCTCAGCCCTTTTGTCATCGGGGGCGGCGCGCAGTTCGGCCACTTCCTCGGAAATCTTGTCATAGACATTATCCACCGACGGCCAATCGAAGCCCACCTTGGCAGCTTTGGCTTGCAACTTCACGGCACGGGTCAATCCGGGCAGGGCCACAGGCACAGAGGCCAGAACACCTTGCTTGGTCTCACCAGCGCGCTCTTTGGCTTTGTTGGCCTCCCAAAAGCCCTTGGATACATCGGCAGTGCGGGCCGCTTCATCGCCAAACACATGTGGGTGGCGGCGGATCATTTTAGTGACGATGGATTCGATCACGTCATCAAAACTAAAAGCGCCAATCTCGGCAGCCATTTGGGCATGGTAGATGGGTTGGAACAACAAATCGCCCAATTCATCCTGCAATGAAGTTAAGTCGTTCTTGGCGATGGCGTCGGCCACTTCATAGGCTTCTTCTATGGTGTAGGGTGCTATGGATGCAAAGTTTTGCACCAAGTCCCATGGGCAACCTGTGCCGGGGGCACGCAAAGCCGCCATTACCGCTTTAAGAGTTTCGATCGAGCGGGGGTTCATCTTGGTTGGATCAATCACTCATATCCTCAATTCGCATAATATATATTATGGAATATAAATCAATCTGTCTGAATGGACTAAAATGTTGCCCCATGAATGGCTTAGCTTGCATCGCTGATATCCAGCGTGAGGCCGTCATAGGCTGGTACCACGCCTGTCGGTAACTCACGGCGCAGCGTTTCATAATCAAGGTCAATGTGCATATTGGTGATCACGCTGCGCTTCGGCTTAAGCTGGGCAATCACTTGGAGTGTCTCGGCCAATGAGTAATGGCTGGGATGGGTGCGAATGCGCAGCGCGTCAATGATCAGCAGGTCCAGACCCGCCAGCGCTGCTTTGGCCGCATCAGGCAAGCCGTTCACGTCTGGCATGTAGGCGGTATCGCCAAAGCGGAAACACAGGGCCTCAATCGATCCATGGCGCACTTGGATTGGCAATGCGGTAATGCCGCCGCCTGCGCCCTGGGCCACGACGGGCTGATAAGGCGTGATCTGATGCAGTTCGGCAATGGCTGGATACTCATGGGAACTGACGAAGCAGTAAGCGAAGCGACTTTCCAATGTTCTCACTGTATGGGCATCGGCATAGGTTGGCAGTCGCTTTTTGCTCATCAAAAAAAATGGCCGGATGTCGTCAAGCCCATGGGTGTGGTCAGCATGATCATGCGTAAACCAAAGGGCGTCGAGGTGCTGCACTTGAGCTGACAGCATTTGCTCGCGTAAATCTGGCGAGGTGTCGACAAGGACGTTCGTGGTTCCGCCTGCCGTATGACGCGAGGCCAGAATGGAACAGCGCCGCCTGCGGTTCTTGGGGTTTGCGGGATCACATGCGCCCCAATCATTGCCAACGCGTGGCACACCGCCCGATGAGCCGCAACCCAGTATGGTTAAGGTTAAAGTCATGTGACGTTACGGAAAGTGGCTGGTACTTTCACCTTGTCAAACAGTCGAAAGAAATTGGCCGCCGTCAGGTAAGCCATTTCATCGCGGGTGAGCCCACGCAGTGCGGCCAACTGCTCAAGTGTTTTTACCACAAAGCTCGGCTCATTATCTTTGCCGCGAAACGGCACAGGTGCCAAAAATGGTGCGTCGGTTTCCACCAGCAGGCGCTCCACCGGAAGGGCCTTGGCAGTGGTGCGCAGATCCTCGGCATTCTTGTACGTGAGAATACCAGAGAATGACACGCAAAGCCCTAATTCAACCCCCTTCTCAGCCAGCCATTGTTGTGACGTAAAACAATGGAGCAAAGCCTTGAACGCGCCTTTAGCCATTTCGTCTTCCAAGACACGGGCCGTATCTTCCTCAGCCATGCGAGTGTGGATCACCAATGGCAAGCCAGTTTCGCGCGCGGCGGCGATATGGTTTTTGAAGCCCTGCATCTGGGCTTCTCTGGGGCTGAGGTCATAGTGATAGTCTAGCCCTGCCTCGCCAATTCCAACCACCTTGGGATGAGCGGTGAGTTTGATAAGATCGGCCACTGTAACGTCAAGCTCCTCATGGGCGTTGTGCGGATGGGTGCCCACAGTGCAGAAAACGTTATCATGGGCTTCAGCAATAGCGAGCAAGCGCGAGAAGTTTTTGACGCGACTGCTGATCGAAAGCATCAGGCCAACGCCCTGCTCTTTTGCCCGCATCATAATGGCAGGCAGTTGATCGGCTAATCCGTCATAATCCAAGTGGCAATGGCTATCAACAATCAGCTCCCTCATGCTTTTGGCTCTTCCTCCACAAAGCGTGGGAAAATGGGCTGGGGTGCAGGCAAGGGCATCCCGGATGCAAGGCGATTGCCATAAGATGAAAAATCACGCTGGGTTTCTGGCACGCCCAAGGCATCAAGTAGTGTGGCGGCCGACTGCGGCACGTAGGGTTGAACCAATAATCCGATCATGCGCAGAACTTCGGCCGTGACGTGGAGGACAGTTTCCATTCGCGCCGGATCAGTTTTCTTCAATACCCAAGGTGCCTCACCGGCGAAATAGCGGTTGGCTTCCGCAACTGTTTTCCAAATAACATCCATTGCCTTGGAAATGGCAGTGGCCGCATGATGGGTGCGCACTTCTGCCAACATGGCGTCAGCTTGCATCAGCATCGCCTTGTCGTTTTCAGATAGAGGCCCACAAATTGGCAGTGCGGCGTTGCAGTTTTTATTGATCATCGATAATGAGCGTTGCGCCAGATTGCCTAAGTCATTTGCCAAGTCTGCATTCATCCGGCCCACAATGGTTTCGTGAGTGAAACTTCCGTCTGAACCGAATGGCACTTCGCGCATCATGAAATAACGCAACTGATCTAAGCCATATCGTTCGATTAAATCCACATGGCTAATGACATTGCCGGTGGACTTCGACATCTTCTCGCCCTTGTTGAAGAAGAAGCCGTGAACCGCAATTTGTTTGGGCAACGGCAATTTGGCTGACATTAAAAAGGCTGGCCAATAAATACAATGAAAGCGCCAAATATCCTTCCCAATCACATGAGCGGCGGCCGGCCAAAAATGGGCCCTTGGTGAAGCAGCATCTGGAAAACCCGTAGCGGTAATATAGTTGGTCAACGCATCCACCCAAACATACATAACGTGCTTGGGATGGCCCGGAACTGGAATGCCCCAGTTAAACGTCGTGCGGCTGATAGAAAAATCTTTCAACCCGCGATTTACAAAGGCTAGCGTTTCATTGCGAAATTGTTCGGGCATAATAAAGTCTGGGTGAGTGGCATAGAATTCGAGAAGGGGCTTTTCATAAGCAGAAAGGCGGAATAAATAGTTCTCTTCCTCAACCCATTCTACCAACGTGCTTGTGGAAATGGCGAACCGCCTGCCATCGCGTTCCTCGGTATCGCTTTCTGTGTAGTAAGCCTCATCACGCACCGAATACCAACCAGCATATTTCGCCAGATAGATATCGCCATTGGCCTCCATGCGTTTCCACATTTCGGTGGCTGCTGCCTTGTGGCGCTCTGATGTGGTACGAATGATATCATCAGCCTGGGTGTTTAGCTGTGTTCCCATTTCTTCAAAAAGGGTTGCGGTGCGATCAGCCAGTTGTTGGGGTGTAATGCCTTCACGAGATGCTGTCTGTTGCATCTTTTGGCCATGTTCATCCATGCCCGTAATGAACAGCACGTCTTTACCGTCCAAACGTGCAAATCGGGCCATTACATCGGTGGCAATGCGCTCATAGGCGTGGCCGATATGCGGCGGTCCATTGGCGTAGGGAATGGCAGTGGAGATAAGATAAGGTGGCTTCGTCATAGCTCAGCTATTGCCCCTTAGCGCGCTTTCCGGCAAGTCGAAATCTAAAGAACACGAAGCCGCTCAAGTCGTCAGTTGGCATTTAACTTTCGCGTGAAAGGAGTCAACTTTTTCTAGATGTTAAGCATTCATGAGGCCTTCAAGGCACCATTGGCAAGGGTGAGCTGTGACAGAACGGCTGATTTACGGTCAAGATTGAAGCCTTGTGTGATGCGCGTATTTTCGCAAATCGCAACATGTGCCGCAGCCAAATGCGGGCTGACTTTGGCCTTCGCGACCATGGCCACCCAGTCTTGCAGCATCTCAGTGAAAATTGAGAACTCTTCCGGCCCAACGCCGCGCCCAGAAAATTGATTGGCAATGGCCACAAGCTGGGAGGATTTGGGTTTGCTCAGTTGGGAAAACACGGAGAAGGCCCTTGCTCCAGCTGAACCTAGAATAGCCAGTGCGCGGCCCGGACTGCCGTTCGATTTGGCAACGGCTTGAAACTGCTCCTCATGATCTGGTTTTGGATCAAGTGGTAAAGTATTGATTATAAGTGCGCAATCAGTTTCCGATAGGCGCACAAGCCCCATTCTCACGCAGCGTGATCTTAGCGTTAGCAGCAATTTGCCGGGCTGATGGCTGATTAAAAGCATTAAAACTTTGGGGGGTGGCTCTTCTACCATTTTAAGTATGGCATTGGCACTTTCGGTGTTCAAATCATCAACCGCATCGATGATGGCAACGCGCCAGTTGCCACTGGCTGTGCGAGCCAAAAAGCTCGATAGGTTTCGCGCATCTTCAACAGCGATTTCGGCCTTCAATTTGCGCGGTTTGGCATCATTCAACTGACGCTCTAAAACAAAAAGGTCGGGGTGCGCCCTGCTCTCAATCCACCGGCGGGTTTGGTTGAAATCACCGCCCAACGCTGCTGCCGCCATTTGATATGCAAAAGTGGCTTTGCCAATGCCTTTGGGCCCATGGACCAGCCAAGCATGATGTGGCTTACCTGAAGCTAAAGCTTTTCGAAATTGTGCTGCCGCTATGTCTTGTCCGACCAGCGCTTTGGCATAGCGCGGGTGCCATGGCACTTCGCGAGGGTCTTCGTTGCCCTCAGCCATTGAACTTGGCCCATATGCGCGAAGCCACTATTTCAGGAGAGCCGTTGGCATCAATCAAATGGCAGCGGTGAGGTTGGTTTCTCGAAAGTTCAATAAAGCCTTGCCGTACCTTTTGATGGAAGGCAGGGCCTTTGCGTTCATAACGATCGGCGTTCGTGTCCGATGTTTGGTTGACGTTGCGAAAGTCTGCGCGACCCATCGCAGTTTTCGGATCAAGGTCTAAAATGAAGGTGAAATTGGGGATTTTGTCATCGGCAATAGTGGTGACAAGTTCGCGGAAGAGTGATTGGTGTGCGCCACCTGCCACACATTGATAGACGAAGCTGCTGTCAATGAACCTATCGCAAATGACGATTTTATTGGCCCTCAATGCCGGAACGATTACGTTTCGCAGATGCGAACCTCGCGCCGCAAAATTTAACATTAGTTCTTCGTTAGCCGTCCACCGGGCGGTATCGCCTGATACAAGCAGGCTGCGCAATGCTTCTGCCTCTGTCGTTCCGCCCGGTTCGCGTGTGGTGATTACAACTTTACTGAGCGCACGCAAGCGCTCTGCCAGCAGCTTAACCTGCGTGGATTTACCGGTGCCTTCCCCGCCTTCAAAGGTGATGAACATCAGCCACCAAACAGCATGATCAACGTGCTATCTGCGGCCTTCTTCCACATGGAAGGTGTGGCACTGACATCCGCTGCAGTTTGCAACGGCGATTCAGCAACGGCTTTGCCGTCCACATACACTTTCAAAGTACCAACATTTTCTCCGGCTTTGACGGGTGCCATCAATGGGCCTTTATAATTCATTCGAAGTTCAGCTTTTGCTTGTTCGAACGGGGCAAGTGAAACGCGAAAAACATCTGGCACTACCAGGTCGACCCAGCGCTGGTCGCCACCCCAAACGCGCACTTTGGTGATAACATCACCGGCATCAAAAACATTGATGGAACGAAATTGGCTGAAGCCATAATCTAATAGCTTCTGCGCTTCGGCTTTACGCCTCTCAACAGAATCTAATCCAGCAACCACGATGATAAGTCTTCGGCCATCTCGTATTGCTGATCCCACCATTCCATAGCCGGCTTCTTTAGTGTAGCCGGTTTTCATGCCATCTGCGCCGGGATAATCCTTCAACAATGGATTGCGGTTTTGTTGGGTAATTTTGCTCCAAGTGAATTGGGGTTCGCTGTAGATTTTGTAATTCTCTGGATAGGTTTGGATGATGTAGCGCGCCAACACAGAAAGATCTCGTACGCTCATGCGTTGGCCGGGGTCCGGTAAACCCGTGGCGTTGGCGAAATTGGAATTCTTTAAGCCAAGTTCTTGGGCTTTGCTCGTCATGCGCTGTGCGAAAGCGGATTCTGTGCCTGCAATGCTTTCGGCTAACGCTATGCAAGCATCGTTGGCTGACTGAATAATTGCACCATGCAACAGGTTATCGACGCTGACTTTGGAATTGGGTAGTGCAAACATCGTCGAACTGCCGCCCTCTGCTCCGCCGCGTTTTACGGCATCTGCGCTAACAAGCACTTCTTGATCCGGCTTTAAGTCGCCGCGTTTAAGCATATCAAACACGATCACCTGAGTCATCAGCTTGCTCATCGACGCGGGCGGAATAGCAGTGTCTGCGTCTTTTTCGAAAAACACAAAGCCGGACTTGGCATCAATCAAGATCGCATTTCGCGCCAACGTGTCAAAGGCGGTCGCGTTACCTTCAGCCTCGGTCACGGTTGCGCTGAAAACAAATGTGAGTGTGAGCAGTAGGATGCGAATGAATAGCATGAGGCTGTTGTAGAGCAAGTCGAACACAAGTTGAAGGCTTTTGCGTTGCTGTGTATTGCACAATCGATTTGGCGTAAGCTTTTACTTGAGGAGAATCACATGCAAACCATCAATATCGGACCAGCGACTAGCAAACAGATCGATCCACGGCGCTGGATTTTTCCGGGATTGCTTTTTGTATTGATTGCGTTGGCGCTTTCGGACTCATTTTTCACCATCGACCAAACGGAATTGGGCAACGTTCGGCGCTTTGGCACAGTTGTTTATCCCAAAAATCAACCACTTGGGCCGGGATTGCATTTCAAACTGCCTTTTATCGATAAGGCTGACAAGTTGCGAGTCACGCTGCAAACCTTGCACATCCCCGCCTTTGATGTTCTGACTGTGGACAATCAAAGGGTTTCGATTGAGGAAAACTTCAATTACACCATCAGCCCCGGTGCGGCTTATCACGTGATGTATGAGGTGGGGCGGGCCGGAAATACAGATATTGAGGACCAACTAATCCCAGTGACTCATGACCGCACTGCGCGGGTGTTTGCCGTTCAAAACATGGTCAATGTGAATATCAATCGTGAAGTCATCCAAGCGCAGGTGGAAAAGGATATCACGACCTCGGCCGAGAGCCTGTTTGGTATCTCGGCCCACAGTCTGCAAATTGCCAGCATCAAGCCATCTGAGAATTTCATGCGTTCGATTGATGAGGCTACGATGGCCAAAAATGGCGCCATCGCGGCTGAAAACCAACTGCGCACAAAGCAGTTTGAAGCGCTGCAAGTAGCAGCTACGGCCAAGGGTGCTGCTGATGCGGCGATTGAACAGGCGCGTGGGCAAGCCCAGTCTACCAAAGTTAATGCTGAAGCGAATAAAGAGAAGCTTGAGCTGGAAGGTGCAGGCCTAAAGGCCAACCTGGAAGCCCAAATGTCTCCGTTCGGCGGGCCGGATAAGTACGTACTGTATTTACAAGCTAAGGCGGCGTTAAATTGGAACGGGCAGACCCCACAGATTATGACCTCAGGTGGGTCTTCGCCAAACCTCATCTTGCCTTTGCCTGCATTAGCCATGCCCAAACCATAACTAGTTGATCTGCCAATTAATTTCAGGTTGGCCTTGTTCACGCAGGAAAGTATTGGTTCGCGAAAAGGGTTTAGAGCCGAAAAAACCGTTGTGTGCGGAGAGGGGCGATGGATGTGCGGAAGTTATCGCATGATGTCGGTTGCGATCAATAAACGTGGCTTTTTTCTGTGCGTAGGCTCCCCAAAGTATAAAAACTAAGGGGCGTGATTGGGCGTTAAGCAAGCGGATGATGGCGTCGGTAAACTGTTCCCAGCCTTTGCCTTGATGTGAAGCGGCGCGGCCGGCTTCAACGGTCAGCACTGAATTCAAAAGCAGCACACCCTGCTCTGCCCAGCTTTGCAAATTTCCATGAGGTGGTGGCTTGCAGCCCAAATCAGATTTTATTTCTTTGTAGATGTTAACCAGCGACGGTGGTGGGCGCACGCCGTGCTGAACTGAAAAGCAAAGTCCATGGGCTTGGCCCTCGCCATGGTAAGGGTCTTGGCCCAATAGCACCACGCGGGTTTTTTCCAATGGTGTAAGATCAAGGGCTGCAAACCAGTTGCTGGGCTTAGGATAAATTAGCTTTCCTGCTTCACGCTCGGTCGCAAGAAATTGGCGCAATGCCTGCATATATGGCGCATCAAATTCTTCGCGCAATGGGACTAACCAACTTTCATGCAGTTTTATCATGGCTCAAGGATTAGACAAAACGGGAAGCCCCGCGTGACCCGTTGTGGCAACGGCCGCCATCCGCACATCTAGAAAAAAAATTAAAAAATGGAAATGAATTGATCATGGCCTTCAACTAACATTTTTGGCCAGAAGCCACCAGACAGTTAAAGGAGATAATGGTGGGTGAGAGGGGAACTGAGTGCTTACACGTTCTTAAAGACCTTGGAATAAGGCAAACTGCCCGCCGCTCTAGGCGTTGCCTGTTCCAAACTGTTTGAGCACCAACACCATGACGGCATGAGCAGGCCCTTGCCCCACATTTACTATTTTATGTGGCACATCGGCGCGGTATCGAAGAGCCTCTCCGGTTTTACACGTTTTGGTTTCGCTTCCTGTGGTCACTTCGAGTTCGCCGCTGGTAATGTAAAGATGTTCAATGGTTCCGGGTGGATGTGGTGAAGATTCCAAAACACCCGTTGGTTGGGCATGAAAATCATACCATTGGAATACATCAACTAAGTTTAAAGGGCCCACGATAGCCAATTTACACAGGCCATCTTGGCTTTCCAACATAGGAATCCCAGACTTAGATTGGTGTTCCATAAAAAGAGATTGTTGTTCACCGCGAAGCACTTCATCGACCGTTGTATCAAGTGCCCGAGACAGGCGCACAACTGTCGACAGAGTGGGGTTGGTTTCGTTGCGCTCAATTTGTGAGATAATCGACTTGGCCACACCTGATTGCTCAGACAGTTCACCCAATGATAAGTTATAAGCTTTGCGCAAACGTTGAATGGTTTTACCTAAATCAGCAGAAGTTTCAGATGTTGTATTGGTTGACGCTTTCGTGCTGCGGCGGCTTGACATTATGAAGTCCTTCAAATAGAACTTGCGTTCGTAATAAAGAACGAAATCCCTATAAAGATTCTTTCTAGCCCATAATTAGTGGTTTTTGTAGTAAAATCGGTAGGTTGGTGAAGATACAAGGTGGTTTATAGTCCGAACGGAGAGCAAAATGCGGTATTTCCCGTTGTTTTATGATCTGCAAAATGCCCGGGTGGTCGTCATTGGCGGCGGCGAAGAGGCTTTGCGCAAGGTGCGACTATTTCTCAAAACTCCAGCACACATTGAGGTGATTGCTGAGACGCTTCATCCTGAATTGGCTGGAAATTCTGATGTTCACTGGCGGGCTAAAGTCTATGCCGCGGCATATTTGCAGGGTGCTGCGTTGGCAGTTTGTGCGGATGTGAGTTTAAATAATTTGGTTTCTGCCGATGCCAGGGCGCTGGGCATTCCGGTTAATGCAGTTGATAATGCCGCACTTTCCAGTTTTATTGTGCCAGCGATTGTAGACCGTGATCCTGTGGTTGTTGCCATTGGCACCGAGGGTGCGGCACCCGTTTTGGCGCAAAACATTCGAGCCAAAGTTGATGCGCTTTTGCCGATCAATCTTGGTTCTATTGCGCAGCGAGCTGCTGCTTTGCGTGATTTAGTGGCTGAAAAGTTGGCACATGGTCGTCCGCGGCGTGCATTCTGGGCTGACTTCTTTTTTGGTTCTGTCGCTGAAGCAGAGAAAAGCAACGACAAAGTGGCTTATGAACTGGCTCTTGGCGATGCCCTGTTTAATCATTCCCAAGTAAAGCAACGCCGCATATCAACACTCATCGTTCCAGCGGAATTGGATTTACTTACCTTGCGCGAACACCGCGCTTTGATGGAAGCGGATTATATTGTTCATGCGGCAGATGTGCCCGCTGCGATTTTGGAAATGGCGCGACGTGACGCTGTGCGTTTGTTGCCCCATCAAATTGACCAGCTGGACGAGGTATCGGGCAATATCGTTCACATTTCGGTTTTGAACTCCGAACAGGCTTCTTCTGCAAATACAGAAGAATCGAATGACGTAAATTTGAAGGCCGCATCATGATCAGCGAAGAAAAGGGTCAAGTGATGACGGCTAATCGATTGAAGGATGGCGAAGTGGTGTTTCTCACCCGCGCTGGTGGGTGGAGCGAGAAGATCGATGAGGCGGCCTTGGCGCTTGAACCCTTGGCGGTGGCCGCGCTTGAGGCTAGCGGAAGTGAAGCCGAGCAGGCCAATGTGGTAACAGGCCACTATTTTTTTAACGCAGCGCGCATTGACGCGAAAATTCGCGCTGATCATATTCGCGAACGCATTCGCAGCTTGGGCCCATCAGTTCGGCTTGACCTTGGTAAACAAGCTGATGGAACTGCCGGCAACTTTGAACCTGTTGAGGCTTAATCCATGTATCGTTATGACGAGTTTGACGCGAAATTTGTGAAAGAGCGCACGGCCCAATTCCGTGATCAAGCCAACCGCCGCTTAAGTGGCGCGTTGACAGAAGATGAATTCCGACCATTGCGTCTGATGAATGGACTTTATCTGCAGCTTCACGCCTATATGCTGCGTGTGGCCATTCCTTATGGCACGCTATCGTCCAAGCAAATGCGCCAGTTGGCCATGATTGCCGAAAAGTGGGACAAGGGATATGGCCATTTCACCACGCGGCAGAACATTCAATATAATTGGATAAAGCTCGAAGAAACAGCTGATATTCTGCAGGCGCTTGCTGATGTTGAAATGCATGCCATTCAAACGTCAGGCAACTGCATTCGTAATGTAACTTCAGATCATTGGGCTGGTGCAGCGGCCGACGAATTGGCAGATCCTCGGCCGGTGGGAGAATTGATCCGGCAATGGTCTTCACTTCATCCCGAATTTTCCTTTCTGCCCCGCAAGTTCAAATTTGCCATTACAGGTGCGCCGCATGATAGGGCCGCAGTGAAAGTGCATGATATTGGCTTGCGTTTGCATAAAAACGATGCTGGCCAAATTGGTTGGGAAGTGATGGTTGGTGGTGGTCAAGGGCGCACGCCGATGATCGCCGTTACAGTTCGCGAGTTTCTGCCTCAAAATGAGCTGATTGCGTATATGGAAGCGATCATGCGGGTTTATAATCTATTTGGCCGCCGCGATAATAAATATAAAGCCCGTATCAAAATTCTGGTGCATGAACTTGGTGCAGAAAAATTCAGGGCCGAAGTTGAAGCTGAATATGCTCGCCACCCGGCGCAACAAACGCAGGTGGAAGAAGCTGAGCTGGCGCGCATCGCGCAATATTTTGCCGTTCCCAAGTTTGAAAAGGTCTCGCGGTTTGCGCCGCAATTTGAAGCGGCCAAGCGCGACAATGCTGAATTCGCACGTTGGGTGCGCAACAATTTGGCTGCACACCAAGTTGCTGGTTATACCATCGTCAACATTTCCCTGAAGCCGGAGGGCGGAATTCCCGGCGATGCAAGTGCTGAACAAATGCGCGTTATGGCTGATTTGGCGGAACGCTATTCATTTGACGAATTGCGCGTTTCGCATGCGCAGAACATTGTTTTGCCGCATGTGAAACTAGATGACGCACTTGCCATTTGGACAGAGCTGAAAACACATGATCTCGCTACGGCAAATTATGGCCTGCTGGGCGATATCATTGCGTGCCCGGGTTTGGACTATTGCGCCTTGGCAACAGCGCGTTCGATACCTGTGGCGCAGGCGATCAGCCGCAAGTTTGCAGATGTTGCACAACAGGAAAATTATGGGCCGCTGAAGATTAATATCTCCGGCTGCATCAACGCCTGCGGACATCACCATGTTGGCCATATTGGTATTCTGGGATTGGATAAAAAGGGCGAAGAGTTTTATCAAATTACGCTTGGTGGCTCATCTTCTGAAAATGCTTCCATCGGCGGTATTCTGGGGCCGGGCTTTGCTGCACACGAAGTGCCTGATGCGATCGAGAATATATTGAACACCTATGTGAAGCTGCGTGACACTGGGGAAGAATTTCTGGCCACCTATCGTCGCTTAGGCCCTAAGCCCTTTAAGGAGGCACTCTATGCCACTGTTTAAAAATAATGCTTTTGTGCCAGACGACTATGTCAGTGTTGCAGATGATGCAGCGCTGCCAGACAGCAGCCATTTGCTTGTCAGTTTTGGGCGTTTGCAAAGCGATTGGAATGCAATTGCCAATCATTCTGCATCATTCGGGGTGCGCCTTGCAAATACCGATAAGGTTGAGATGCTTCAACCCTTTTTAGGTAAATTGGCACTAATCGTGCTTGCATTTCCGGCCTTTACTGATGGGCGGAGTTATTCCATCGCGCGGGCGTTGCGGCAGAATGGCTATCGCGGTGAATTGCGAGCCGAAGGGAATATACTGCCAGACCAATTGCAGTTTATGAAGCAAGTTGGTTTCGATTCATTCCTCGTCACAGATCGGTTTGCTTTGCAAGATTGGCAAGCTGCTGCACATCAAATGTCGCTGGCCTATCAGCGCGGCCTGTTTCGTGCCGCACAGGAAACCGAGGTTTGGTCAAGCAGGCACCAAGGATTTGCGGCGTGGGAGGAACAGCCTCATGCCGGTTGAACAAAACGAAATTCTAGAAGCCTATGCGGGCCTTGAGGGGCGCGAGCTGGTGCGGGCGTTTGCGCGAGACTTTAAAGATCGCATCGCCCTGCTCTCGTCTTTCGGGGCAGAGTCTTCTGTGCTGTTGCATATGCTGGCCGAAGTTGACCGCACTATCCCGGTTATTTTTCTTGATACGCTTAAGCTGTTTCCTGAGACAATTAGCTATCGCGATCGATTGGTACGCGAATTGGGCTTGCGTGATGTTCGCGTTGTGCAACCGAATATAGCTGATCTTGAAAGTGATGATCCGGCTGGCACGTTGCATCGTTCAAACCCAGATTGGTGTTGCAGTATCCGCAAGGCTTTGCCGATGGAAAAGGCCTTCAAAGGTTTTGATGTGATGATTTCTGGACGCAAACGTTTTCATGGCGTTTCACGTGCTGAATTAAAACATATTAGTTTTGATGATAAGCGCATTAAAATTGAACCCTTGGCTGCGTTCACTGCGTTGGATCTGCACGGTTATATGGTGAAGCATCAATTGCCGTCGCACCCTTTGAAGTTGGCGGGTTATCATTCGATTGGTTGTGCGCCAGAGAGCTGTACGTCGAAGAGCGGCTCGGCAGACAATCCACGCGAAGGGCGTTGGATGGGCAAAGAAAAATCTGAATGCGGAATTCATTTTACTACAAACGGCAAGATCATCCGCACGGCGGCGCACGGTGATACCCAGCGCGAAGCAGCGCTGGCTTAGACCAAGTTTATTCTGGCCTCAATGGAGTTCGTCATGCAATCCCTCGACACCAGCGCTTATGTACTAATTGCAATTTCACTGTTGGCCGCTTTTGTGAACGGCGCAATTGGCTACGGCTATTCGTCACTCACAGTTCCATTGGCATTGGTTTTTTACACTAATCGTGTGCTTAATCCGGCAATCGTGATCATGGAAGTTTTTATCAACTTCTATGTACTTTTTATTAATCGCAAGGGCGTGCCGCCCGTGTGGCGAAAGGTTTTTCCAATCATAATCGGCTTATTGCCAGGCATCGCAATAGGGGCTGCGGCATTGGCTTCGGTTCAGCCGAGTTTAATTAAGCTCATCACCTATCTCCTGATCTTGCCCCTTATCCTGATTCAGGCTGCCGGATGGCGCAGGCCGATCCGTTCAAGTTGGCTTGTGGGACTGCCGTTCGGGTCTGCGCTAGGATTGCTGTATTCGCTTACCACGATCTCGGGGCCGCCACTTGCCGTGCTTTTCAACAATCAAGGTTTAGTGAAAAACGAATTCCGGGCCGGCTTGGCCTTGGTTCGCACGGTGGAATCCACTTTGACTGCCATCCTTTACTATCAACTGGGCTTGTTCATCGTTGAAAGCCAAAGCACATTGAAATTGTTGATCGCGGGCGTTGTTATCGGCATTCCGGCGGGTTCATATGCCATCCGTCACTTGAATGCAGAAACCTTTCGTCGTTTTTGCATGAGTTTTGATGCTTGGGTGGTGGGTTTTGGCTTGTCACGCGTGCTGATAGAACTGAAGTTAGTACAAAGCCCTTGGGCCTATGTTGTGATGGCAGCCACAATAATTGTGGACTGCTATCTGCTATATATTTTTTTTACAGGGAAAAGTGACGCAGCCCCATCAAATCATAGCGACCGTTTGGAAAGTTCATGACAGCTTTCGGTGGCAAACACCTCCACCTTACGATAACGCGATGGATTAAGAATTCACCGCCATCGCCTGCTTTAAATCTCCTAACAAGTCTTCTACATCTTCCAAGCCAACGGATAATCTTAAGCAGCCATCTTTGATGCCCATCAACTTGCGAACTTCGGGGCCGATATTCTTGTGAGTTGTCGTAGCCGGATGAGTGATCAGTGATTTTGCGTCACCCAAGTTGTTAGAAATATCGATGATTTTCAAACGCCGCAAAACGTTGAAAGCCTGCTCTTTACCGCCCTTAACATCGAGCGAGACCATTGTGCCACCCATGCGCATCTGCTTTTCAGCCAATGCTTTTTGCGGATGGCTTTCGTGATGGGGATAATAAACGCGCTCAACTTGCGGCAGGCGTGACAGTTCGTCGGCAAGCAATGTGGCCGAGCGTGACGATGCTTCCACGCGCAGCTTCAAAGTTTCAAGACCTTTCAGCAAGACCCAAGCATTGAAAGGCGACATTGTTGGCCCGGTGTGGCGCAAGAATGGCTTGAGCAAATCTTCTTTAAATTCTTTGGATGATAAGATCATGCCGCCGAAGACACGGCCCTGCCCGTCTGTGTGTTTTGTGTTTGAATAAAACACAATGTCCGCGCCCAGTTGCATTGGCTTTTGCAATATGGGTGTTGCGAAAGCGTTGTCGACAATGACTCGTGCGCCGCCTTTGTGTGCAATTTCGCTGATCATCGCAATGTCGAGCACTTCCAAGAGCGGATTGGATGGTGTTTCGAAAAAGACCACTTTGGTTTCTGGGCGCATGGCCGCGCGCCAATCTGCTGCGTTATTGCCGCCCACTAATGTGTAACTGATACCAAAGCGCGGTAGGATATTGGTAATGACTTGATAGTTTGAGCCAAACAGATCTTTGGAAGCCACAATGTGGTCGCCCTGTTTGAGCTGGCAAGCCAAAGCGCCCCAAGCAGCAGCCATGCCAGATGCCACGGCATAGGAGGCTTCTGCCCCTACCAACAGCCGGAATCGTTCCTCCAGCATTGAAACTGTGGGGTTGCCATAACGGCCGTAGACATAACCGTCCTCTTCGCCCGCAAAGCGAGCCTCGGCACTTTCAGGATCGTCATAGACATAGCCGGAGGTGAGATAAATGGCTTCGGAGGTTTCGCCGTGTTCCGATCTCTTGATGCCGCCGCGAATTAATTTGGTTGAAACGCCCCAACCATCAGGGTTCTGCGTTTTGGTGTATCTGCCTTTTTTCATGAGGGTTAACTTTGCACCCAAGGCAGGCCATCAGCCTTCCAGCCGTTGGCGTTGGCGCGGTGGCTCTCAGTATCTTTATCGCCTTCAAACCCGTGGGCCACATTCCAACAATTGTCGAACCCCGCTTGGGTTAACGCCGTAGCTGCCGAGGCTGAACGTGCACCTGAGCGGCAAATGCAAAAAATCTCCGCGTCTTTGGGCAGCCCCATATTCTGAACTTCTTCAACAAAGCGCGCGTTCACATCCATCGTTGGATATACTTGCCATGCCAAGCGCACCAACCGGTCAACAGCTGGCACACCAACAAATGTCCATTCCGGCTGGGTGCGCACGTCGATCAGAACCGCTGAAGAGTTTGCCTTCAGGCGCTGGTGTGCCTCAATGGGTGGAACGTCGCCTTTATACATATTTCAAATTCCTCATGTGGCCCTTCATAGCAAAACCTGCCCTTCCCCGCCAAGCGAAAGCTTTGTAGACTATACTTGAATAAGACTGGTGCTGAAATTTGCGTTGCTCAATGATAGACTAGGCATAAATGAGGAGCAATGATGTCCAAAGCACTTCCAAAACAGGCAGATGTGGTGATCATCGGTGGTGGAGTGGTGGGATGTTCTATCGCTTATCATTTGACGCAGATTGGAATCAGCAATGTGGTTGTGTTGGAGCGCAAGCAACTGACATCAGGCACCACTTGGCATGCTGCAGGATTGGTTGGTCAACTTAGGGCCTCACGCAATCTCACTGAATTAGCTAAATATACGACAGGGCTTTTCGAAAAGCTTGAAAAAGAAACTGGCCAAGCCACGGGGTTTAAACAAAACGGTTCAATTTCTATGGCGCTGACAGAGGGGCGCATGGAGGAACTGTTGCGTGGCGCATCCATGGCCAAGAATTTTGGCTTGGCAGTTGACGTTTTATCAGTTGATGAGATCAAAGCGCGTGTTCCGCATTACAGTATGGACGGCGTTAAAGGCGGTGTGTTTCTGCCCAAAGATGGGCAAGTTAACCCGATCGATGTAACACAAGCTTTGGCAGCGGGTGCCAGATCGCGAGGCGCTAAAGTTTTTGAGAATTGCAAAGTCACGCGCATTCTCACCAAAGGTGGTTGTGCCATTGGCGTTGAGACTGTCGCGGGCACAATCATGGCCGATAAGGTTGTGATGGCCACGGGCATGTGGAGCCGCGAACTTGGCCATAGTGTTGGTGTGAACATTCCCCTTCACGCTTGTGAACATTTCTACATTGTGACCGAACCCATACATGAACTGTCGCGAAATATGCCTGTGGTTCGTGTTCCCGATGAATGCACTTACTATAAGGAGGATGCAGGTAAGCTTCTTGTTGGCGCTTTCGAACCGGTGGCCAAGCTTTGGGGCGGTGGCGGCATTGATGATGAGCATGCCTTTGTAACTTTGCCTGAGGACATGGATCACTTTGAACCGATTTTAGCGAAAGCCATTGCGCGCGTGCCGCTGTTGGAAACGGCGGGCATACAATTGTTCTTCAATGGCCCCGAAAGTTTTACGCCAGATGACAGGTATTACTTAGGGGAAGTGCCAGAATTGAAAAACCTGTTTGTGGCGACTGGGTTTAATTCAATCGGTATTCAATCTTCTGGTGGTGCGGGATTGGTGCTGTCGCAATGGATCAAGAACGGTTATCCGCCGATGGATGTGAACGGCATTGATATTCGCCGCATTCATCCCTTTCAATCGAACAATACTTACTTGCGAGACCGCGTAACCGAAACGCTTGGTTTGCTGTATGCAATGCACTGGCCTTACCGCCAAGCTGAAACGGCGCGTGGCGTGCGTCGCTCCCCGTTTCATCCGTATACAGATAAGTTAGGTGCAGTTTTTGGGGAAGTAAATGGCTGGGAGAGGCCAAACTGGTATGCACTCCCCAATATGAAGCGGGAATATGAATATAGCTACGGTCGGCAGAACTGGTTTGTGGCAGCGCAGGCAGAGGCTGATGCGCTAAAAAATGACGTGGTATTTTTTGATCAATCGTCCTTCGCTAAATTCGAAGTTTTGGGCAAAGACGCCTGCTTGGTTTTGAACTATATTTCCTGCAACAACGTGGATGTGGCTGTGGGGAAGATTGTTTATACACAGTGGTTGAATGAACGCGGTGGTATTGAAGCTGACTTAACGATTACACGATTGGTAGCAGATCGTTTCCTGATTGTGACCGGTGCAGTTCCTCAAACCCGCGACATGGCTTGGTTGATACGTCATATTCCTGACGGAGCGCATTGTGCGGCACTCGATGTCACTTCGGGCTTGCCTATGCTATCCATCATGGGGCCGAAGTCTCGCGCACTTTTGGAAAAACTTTCTGGCGCTGATCTTTCGAATGCGGCCTTCCCCTTTGGCACATCGCAAGAACTTGAGATTGGTTATGCGCGGGTGCGTGCCGGCCGCATTACTTATGTGGGCGAACTGGGTTGGGAGATTTACATTGAGGCCGAGTTCGCCGCGCATGTGATAGAGACTGTTTTAGCGGCGGGCGAAGCATTTGGGTTGAAACCAGCTGGCATGCACAGCATGAACAACGCCCGCATGGAAAAGGGTTATCGCCATTGGGGTCATGATATTTCAGACGAGGAAACGCCATTAGAAGCAGGTTTGGGTTTTACCTGCGCGTGGGAAAAGCCCGGTGGATTTATCGGACGTGAGGCGTTGCTGAAGCAAAAGGCATCGCCTGACCTTTCCAAACGGATGGTTTGCTTGGCGTTGATTGATAATTCCGCCAGTGCGCCGATGATCTATCACGAAGAACCGCTGTATCGTGACGGTGTGAATGTTGGTTCCACCACGTCAGGTGCTTGGGGCCACCGTGTTGGACTTTCCCTTGGTTTGGCCTATGTGAAAAATGCAAATGGCGTGACCCGCGAATGGCTGGAAAGCGGCAAGTGGGAAATTGAATTGGCTTGGAAACGCTATCCTGTTAGGGTTCAACTCGGAAGTTTTTACGATCCAAAAGGTGAGCGTATAAAAGTTTAGAGGCAGTAATTTTCTTTACAGGGAATACTGATTCGTTCTATATAAAGAACGAAATGGAGTATGTTTCATGTCACTTCAACTTGGCGATCTTGCGCCGGACTTTGAGGCCGATACGACGGAAGGCCGCATTCGTTTCCACGACTATATTGAAGGCTCTTGGGCGATGATTGTGTCGCATCCTAAGGATTTCACGCCTGTCTGCACCACTGAACTGGGTTCGATGGCTATCAAAAAGCCGGAGTTTGACAAGCGTGGCGTAAAAATGATTGGCATTTCGGTTGACAGTGTTGACGATCATCTGCGTTGGAAAAACGATATCAAAGACGTTACGGGTGCGAGTGTTACCTATCCGATGATCGGCGACACAGACCTTGCCGTTGCTAAACTTTATGGGATGATTCATCCTAACGCCTCTGGCAATGCCAAAAGCCGCACTGCTGCCGACAATTTCACTGTGCGTAATGTATTTATCATTGGGCCTGACAAGCGTATCAAATTAATCCTGTCTTATCCGATGAGCACTGGACGCAACTTTGATGAGATTTTGCGCGTGATCGATTCTTTGCAGTTGACGGCCACAAAATCAGTTGCAACGCCGGCAAATTGGAAGCAGGGCGAAGATGCCATTATTTTAGGGTCAGTTTCGGATGAAGCAGCAAAAGAAAAATTTCCGCAAGGCTGGAAAACCGTGAAGCCCTATCTGCGAATGGTGAAGTTGGTTTAATCGAATGTCGTTCGCGCTCAGCATTTGACCCCAGTTTTAAAAAGACGGAGGAGCTTTGACTTGTCGAATTTGCTTTACCCAACATTTGGCGTTAAAATCATTTTTTTAACGGCCACTGTCGGCATAACGAGCCAATGCACCTGTCATTGAAACAGAATTAAAATCTGCCAAATATCAGATTTGCAAATACTAGTGTTTACAACCTCGCGGGCATTTTGGTTCGGGAAATGCTTCAGCGCCAAAGCGAAATATGCGCAGTGATCGAGCTTATTGAGCTTCCCGTGGTTCAGATTATAAAACGGAAAATGATCGGGCTTGGCGGTGAATTCTGCGGCTTTGGCAAAAGCCGTTTGCAATAGGCTCGCCGCTTCTGAACCATAAACATCTACGCCTTGCCCTTCCAAAATTTGCGCAGCGAGGAAAATCGGCAGCAGTGCATAGTGGGTGTAAGCAAGGCCGTTCACACCCTTATCAGGCCCATCGCAGTGATTGGATGAGTTACTGCGGCAAATTTCGAGTGGCATCGTGCCATCATCCGCTATTTCCGACGTGACTAGCGTTTGCCATCGTGTGGCTGCCTTTGTTAAAGCGGGGTTGTCTTGTGTGAAGGCTGCGATGCTGATGTCTTGCAAGTTGCCCCAATTACCTCGATTGTTGAGCTCTGCACTTAAACTCAGCGGCTCAATCACTAATTTCAACCAGTTTTTAAACGACGTCGTGTTCCAAGCGTTTGCATGTTCAACCCAAGATGCGGCGACAACGAGTTGCGCAATGTTGAAATTAATATCCGAGCGGCCTTGTGCATTTGACGCTTGTTTCATGGTCACGGCCCAGGCATCAATAATGTGCTGCGTTTGCAGGGCATAGGCCGTATTGCCGTTTAATCGGTAACACAACGCCAAACGATAAGCGCGGCGGAAATCACCAGTTAGCCCTTTGGCTTGGTCATCATCTGGATTGGCACCTTGTGCGGTATAGTGAGGTGTGGGCGCAAAATCCACGATGGCATGTGTATCAGACACAATTTCCTTTTCACATTTGCGCAAGATACCATTTGATAATTTGGTGTTGCTCATCAACGCTGCAAATTGTGCATCATCCACAAGTAAAGGCTGGGCCTGTGCAGCGCTGATCAACGCCAGAAAAATGAGGATGGCAATTCTTACCACCATTTTGGTGCGGTGAACTTTCCAGCGGCTTGTTCGATGGCATAGGCCGTTTTGAACAATGTTTCCTCATCAAAGGGTTTGCCAATGAGTTGAAGGCCCAAAGGTAAACCGCTTTCTGAGAGGCCCGCAGGAACGGCAATTCCGGGCAAGCCGGCCATGTTCACTGTGACTGTGAAAATATCGTTGAGATACATCTCCACAGGGTCGGTGATCTCGCCGGGGGCGAAGGCTGGTGAAGGGGTTGCAGGTGTCAACACCACATCTACTTTGTTCCAAGCGTTGTCAAAGTCGCGTTTAATCAGTGTACGGACTTTTTGTGCCTTCACATAATAAGCATCATAGTAACCTGCTGACAAAACATATGTGCCCACCATCACCCGGCGTTGCACTTCGCGGCCAAATCCAGCGGCGCGGGTTTTCTCGTAAGTATCGATCAGATCTAAGCCAGGTACACGAAGGCCATAACGCACGCCGTCATAACGGGCTAGATTTGAGGATGCTTCGGCAGGCGCTACGATATAATAGGCTGGCAACGCATATTTGGTGTGGGGCAACGAAATCTCGACAATCTCTGCACCCTGCTCTTTCAACCATTTCGCACCTTTGTCCCAAAGCGCGCCAATCTCAGACGACAGACCGCTCGGTCGATACTCCTTAGGAATGCCAACCCGCAGGCCTTTGATAGGTTTTCCGATGGCTGCTTCATAATCAGGGATTGGCAGATCAATAGAGGTTGTGTCTTTGGGGTCAACGCTGGCCATGGCTTTTAGCATAATTGCGGCGTCGCGCACGTCTCGCGCGATCGGGCCCGCTTGGTCCAGCGAAGATGCGAAAGCCACGGTGCCCCAGCGTGACACGCGCCCATAAGTTGGTTTGATGCCCACGGTGCCGGTGAAAGCTGCGGGTTGGCGGATGGAACCGCCGGTGTCCGTGGCCGTAGCAGCGGCACAGATGTGGGCAGCAACTGCTGAGGCAGATCCACCTGATGAGCCACCGGGCACTAATGAGGCATTAGAGTTTTTCCGCCGCCATGGATTGGTGACTGGACCATAGTAGCTTGTTTCATTGGATGAGCCCATGGCGAATTCATCCATGTTGAGTTTGCCCAACATCACGGCCCCCGCGTCCCACAAATTTTGCGTAACGGTTGATTCATAACCAGGCTTAAATCCATCTAAGATATGGCTGCAAGCTTGGGTGTGAACTCCCTTGGTGGCGAAGAGGTCTTTGATGCCCAGAGGAATGCCTTCCAATGCCCCGCCCTGCCCCTTGGCCAGTTTGATATCGGAGGCCTTGGCCATTTCGCGCGCCTGTTCTGGCGTTGTAACGATATAGGCATTGAGCGACTTGGCACCTTCAATGGCTTTGAGATATGCATCGGTCAATTCAAGCGCTGAAAATTCTTTGGCGCGCAGTTTGGTGCGGACTTCTGCGATGGTAAGATTGGTCAGCGACATTATTCTACCACCTTCGGCACCATGAAGAATTGATCTTCAGATTGTGTATTGGCCACGATGGCTTTGGCATAGTGGCCGTCTGTCACCACATCTTTGCGCTTCTTCATTTCGGCAGCCACAACTGATGTGAGTGGTTCCACGCCATCTACATTGACTTCGTTAAGCTGTTCTACGAAAGCAAGAATGACGTTAAGTTCATCAGCCAGACGCGGCACGTCTTTTTCTTCAACTTTTATGCGAGCCAATCTGGCCACGCGGCGCACAGTTTTATCATCAACAGACATTGTGGATTCCTTGTTGATGGGCGGTTTAGCAAAGGCTTACGCCACTCGCAACTTGGCTTTCTCTCGTCCGCTTGCATCAAAATTGCTTTCCGCAAGCCAAGCTTCAAAGCCTTGTTTTATGCGCGGCCAGTCTTTGTCGATGATTGAATACCAAGCCGTATCCCGGTTTTGGCCTTTAACAATCATGTGCTGGCGGAAAATGCCTTCAAAATGAAACCCAAAGCGATCAGCCGCGCGGCGCGAGGGGGCGTTCAAATCATTGCACTTCCATTCCAGTCTGCGCATGCCTAGATCGTCAAAGGCGTGGCACAACATAAGGTAAATGGCTTCAGTGCTCTCACGCGTGCGCTGCATGATGGGTGACATCCAAATATTGCCAATTTCAATCACGCCATTGGCCGCATCGGCACGCATAAAGCTGCCCATGCCAAGGGCTTCACCTGTCTCACGCTTTACATAGGCATAGAACCAAATGTCTTTTTCAGCTTGGCGTGCCTTTAACCATTCGGTGAAAGTTGCTTGATCGCCAAAAGGTCCCGAAAAAAGATAGGTCCAAATGTCGTTGTGGCCAGCGCTGTGCTTATAAAGTGAGGGGCCGTGGTGTTCGGTGTTTAAGGGGTCAAGCCTCGCCCACCGTCCAGTCAAGGGCCTGAGATCAGGAAGGCGCTTGGGCGGTAATGGATCAACGGTTACACCCACGGGGCGGGAATCTTTGGTTGGCGCTTTGTTCATATGAAAGGATTAGGTGTTTTGTGACGTTTGCGAAAGGGCCAGAAAGCGCTTAGTCAGCGGACATGCATGATTTTTTGGGTGAGGCACGCACCGCAATTGCCGAACTTTCTTCGGATAAGCGATTGATGGGGCTGGATTTGGGTTCAACCACCATTGGCATAGCCACAGCAGATTATACCCTCCAGATCGCAACACCGCGATTTACGATTGAGCGTGGCAAGTTTCAAGCTGATGCAAAGGCGCTGTTGGAGTTTGCCGCTAAAGAAGATATCGGCTTGCTGGTTTTGGGATTGCCCCTCAACATGGATGGCAGTGAAGGCCCACGTTGCCAATCAACCAGAGCCTTTGCCCGAAATTTGGCAAAACTGACGAAATTGCCCATCATCTATTGGGATGAAAGACTTTCTACAGCAGCAGTAGAACGCACGATGTTGGAGGCTGACCTATCGCGCGCCAAACGTGAAAAGAATGTGGACAAGTTGGCCGCAGCCTTCATTCTGCAGGGCCTGCTTGATGCCCGTTAAACACGCTCTGCATTGCCCTCTTGCCCTTGTCGCATTGTTCGCCTAACAGGCGCTTTTGATGAGCAAGAGCGACACACGTCCGCCAATCTTCAAAGCCCAGCATTTGTTGGCGGTGTCCGATCTTTCAGTTTCAGAAATTACGGCGTTGCTGGACTTGGCTGGCTCCTATGCCGAATTGAACCGCAATGCAGATAAACGCCATACTATTTTAAGTGGTGCAACTCAGGTTAACCTATTTTTTGAAAATTCAACACGCACGCAAAGCTCTTTCGAGATTGCGGGCAAACGGCTGGGCTGTGATGTGATGAACATGGCGGTTTCAACGTCATCCATCTCTAAGGGTGAAACGGTTCTGGACACCGCAATAACAATCAATGCCATGCAGCCGGATTTTCTGGTAGTGCGTCACCAATCATCGGGCACCGTGGAATTACTTTCGCAAAAAGTGTCTTGCGCTGTCATCAACGCCGGTGACGGTCAGCATGAACACCCGACGCAGGCTTTGCTTGATGCCTTGACCATCAGGCGGCATTTGCATCGACTTGAAGGTTGCACGGTTGCTATTTGCGGCGATGTTTATCATTCACGGGTGGCGCGTTCAAACATCGCCCTGCTTGGAAAAATGGGCGCGCGGGTGCGGGTGGTTGCGCCTTCCACCCTACTGCCTTCGGGCATTGACAAATTCGGTGTTGAAGTTTTCAATAACATGAAAGACGGTCTGGCCGGCGCTGATGTGGTGATGATGTTGCGGCTGCAGGTGGAACGTATGAGCGGGGCCTTTGTGCCTTCGGCGCGTGAGTATTATCATTTCTATGGCCTCACCGAAGACAAATTGAAATTCGCCAAAAAGGGCGCGTTGGTGATGCATCCCGGCCCCATGAACCGTGGTGTGGAGATTGACTCGGCCGTGGCAGATGGTGCGCAGAGTGTTATCCGCGAACAAGTTGAAATGGGTGTGGCCGTGCGCATGGCGGTGCTGGATGCGTTGTCGCGCAACATAAGGAGCCAAGCATGAAGCGGGCCTTTCTGGATGCACGTTTGCCGATGGGCCATGGTGGCCTATTAATTGAAGGCGGCAAGATTTTGGCAGTGGGCCAGGACGTTAGTGCGGCCAATGTGGGTGCGGCTGAAATTCACCTTTGCGCTGGTCGGATGATTTTACCCGGCGTGATCGATATGCGGGTTTTCACTGGCGAGCCTGGCAGTGAATACCGCGAGACACTGGCTTCGGCTTCTGAAGCTGCTGCTGCGGGGGGTGTAACCACCATGATCGTGATGCCAAACACGGCCCCAGTGATTGATAATGCCGCAATGGTAGATTTCATTCTCAGGCGCGCGCGCGATACAGCCAAAGTGCGTGTCGCCCCTATGGGAGCGATTACCAAAGGCATCAAAGGTGCTGAGATGGCTGAATTTGGCCTCATGAAAGAGGCCGGAGCCGTAGCGGTGACGGACGGAACCCATGGGGTGATCAACAGCGGACTTCTGCGCCGCGCCATGCTTTACGCCAAAGATCATGACATATTGGTGGTGCAGCATGTGGAAGAGCCTGCCCTTGCCATAGGCGTAATGAATAACGGCGCTGTATCAGCCGCGCTTGGCCTGCCCGGCAGCTATGCCATGGCCGAAGTGATAATGCTGGAGCGTGATTTGCGCTTAGTGGAGATGACAGGCTGCCGTTATCATGCCTCCCAAATTTCATGCGCCGAGAGTGTTGAGGTTATGCGCCGAGCCAAGCACAAGGGTTTGGCCGTTACATGTGGCGCTTCAGTCCATCATTTGGGCCTGAATGAAAGTGATGTTGGGCCTTACCGCACTTTCTTCAAAGTTTCTCCGCCACTGCGCAGTGAAGATGATAGGCGGGCGCTGGTCGCGGGCTTGGCCGAAGGTGTGATTGAGGTGGTGGTTTCAGGCCATGACCCGCAAAGCGACGACACAAAACGTCTGCCCTTTGCCGAAGCTGCCTTCGGCGCGGTAGGCTTGGAAACTCTGCTGGCCGCGAGTTTGACCATGGTTCACAACAAAAACATAGACTTAAAGCGGTTAGTGGAAGTTTTAAGTGAGGCTCCTGCTCGGCTCTTGGGACTTGCGCAGGGCCACTTGCGAACTGGTGCGCCAGCTGATTTCGTGGTGGTTGACCCCCATCATAACTGGAAAGTTGAACCTGAGAATTTGCGCACGCGCTCTAAAAACTCACCCTTTGAACACCGCACTTTGGAAGGCCGCGCCCTGGAGACTTGGGTTGCGGGCACCAAAGTTTACGCTTACGCTGACTAGATGTTTGGCCTGACAATTTCAGTTCTGATCGGCTATTTTGCGGGCTCAATTCCTTTTGGTTTGCTTCTGGCGCAAGCGGCTGGTCTTGGCGATATTCGTAAAATCGGATCAGGCAATATCGGGGCCACCAATGTTTTGCGTACCGGCAATAAATCGGTCGCGGCACTCACACTGCTCTGTGATGTTTTGAAGGGTCTTTTGCCCGTTCTCTTGGCGCGTTGGCTTGGCGGCGATGTCGCGGCGGTGCTTACTGGATTTGCTGCGATGGCTGGGCACATCTTCCCCATTTGGTTGGGCTTCAAAGGTGGCAAAGGCGTTGCGACAGCAGCCGGCGTGTTGTTGGGTTGGAGCTGGCCAGTGGCAATCGCTGCAGTTTTGGGTTGGCTATTGGTTTTTTCGGTATCGCGAATTTCATCGCTTTCGGCTTTGTGCGCCATATTTGCAGCTGTCATTGGCGCTCTATGGTTTGACACATCTCAGGTTTGGTTTGTGGGTCTATTGGGCGCTGCGGTTGTGGTGACGCACCGGGCTAACATTGCGCGATTGATCAAAGGGGAGGAACCGAAAACTTCTTTTGCCAAAGCTAAATGAAGCTTGTGGCTCTCAGCGAAGATGAGCGCTTGCAATGGCATCGACTTGCGCAAAGTGAGAATGTTGGCCCCATTACGTTCAGGCAGTTGCTGGAAAGGTTCGGCACGGCAGCGGCG
Organism: Hyphomicrobiales bacterium; assembly: GCA_043757845.1. Taxonomy (GTDB): domain Bacteria; phylum Pseudomonadota; class Alphaproteobacteria; order Rhizobiales; family Aestuariivirgaceae; genus Aestuariivirga. The sequence continues at coordinate 27,133 of JAYVOQ010000059.1, forward strand.
GCCTTAGCGGCCTTGCCCGATCTTTCACAGCGCGGCGGGGCTCGACGTGGCATTCAAATTTACGAACAAGCGAGATCAGAACTAGACTTTGCTAATACGAAGCGAATTGGCGCACGCTATGTGGCTTTATGTGAACCTGAATATCCTGATCTGCTGCGACATGCGCCCGCACCTCCTCCGCTTATTTGCATCAAAGGTTCTGCTGTTTTAATGCAGCGACGTCTTATCGGGATCGTTGGGGCCCGCAATGCATCTGCCAACGGCATGCGATTTACAAGGCAGATTGCGAATGAGCTTGGGATGGCTGATTTCGTGATCGTATCTGGCTTGGCACGCGGAATTGATACAGCCGCACATGAAGCCAGCATTGACACGGGCACAATTGCTGTTGTGGCCGCAGGGATTGATCACAATTATCCGCCAGAGAATGCGAAACTCCAGTCCGCAATTGCTGAACGTGGATTGCTATTGTCGGAAATGCCACCTGGAAACACGCCAAAGCCTGAAAGCTTTCCACGGCGCAACCGGATCATTGCAGGCTTGGCGCAAGCGGTTGTTGTGGTTGAAGCGGCAATGCGCTCAGGTTCTTTAACCACGGCGCGGTTTGCGGCGGAGGCCGGACGCGAAGTCTTTGCTGTGCCCGGTTCGCCACTTGATCCGCGCTGTGAGGGCACGAATGGTTTGATCAAAGATGGCGCAAATCTTTTGCAAAGAGCCTCTGACATCAGTGGTGCGCATTTGGCTTTTGACATACCTCTGCGCGAGGAACCAGAACTGATCTATCGCTCACCGTATGACACATCATCAGTTTTGCGGGCTCGTGTAGCCCAGCTGCTTTCACCAACACCCGTGGAATTAGACGAACTTGTGCGTGAATCTGGTGGCAGCCCAGAAGAGGTGCAAGGCATTCTGTTAGAGCTAGAACTGGCAGGCGAAGTCCTGCGTTCCAGCGGTGGCCGAGTAGCGCGTATCAAGTGAATGGTATTACTGAAGCATAGATTTGGGGGCGGCGGATCATCACAGTTATCAGCTGAATGGTCGAGCCATTACAGCCGAACTGGCTAGTGGTGTGTTACACGCCGCTTACTTTTAAATTTAAATAGCTTTATACTTCGTCTTCGGGATAGATCCATGGTTCTTTGAGGGCAGCGGCTTTCCATGATGTGAAGGCCGCGCTGTTCAAGACTGCCGCAATATAAGATTTAGAAATTTTGCCAACTGGAATCTTGTAAGTTTCAATGCGCGATGCAACGGGAGCAAACATCGCGTCTGCATTAGTAAACTTCCCAAATAGAAAATCGCCCTTCGCCCCAAAGCGCTTATGGGCCTCGGTCCACAGCCCCTCGATGCGGGCCAAGTCTTTCAAAATTGCATCATTCATCACCACCGACTGGGGTGGCCTTCGGATGTTCATCGGGCAGGCGCTTCGCAAAGCGCGAAAGCCCGAATGCATTTCGGCGCACATTGAACGCGCAAAGGCGCGGGCTTCGGCGTTTTTGGGCCAAAGTTGCTTTTTCGGCCATGTCTCAGCAACATATTCAAGAATTGCAAGGCTATCCCAAATTACATTTTCCTTATGAATGAGGATTGGCACAAGGCCGGCCTTCGAATAGCGGCGCACTGCCTTTGAAAACTGGGGCTCTCCAAAGCGGATCAATTTTTCTTCAAATTCAATATCGGCCTTTTTCAAGGCCATGTAGGGACGCAGCGACCAACTTGAATAATTTTTGTTTCCGACGATCAGTAGTGGTTTTGACATCTCAATTTCCTACATCGATTTTGGCAAGTGGCGCCAGACAAGAGCACTCATTAAGCTTACGCTCAAGCCCAACAGAATAAAAACGATTGATACATCGTAATAGCGCAAAACAACCGCATAGATTATAGACGGCAGCAACTCAGACATTTCAATGAATGTGCGGTAGACGGCGGCCATGCGTTGACGGTCGTAGAAGCGCACTGCCCGTAAAAATGGGATGCCGCCGATACTGTCAATTCCCGAAGCTGCCAAAGCGGCGAAGAGAAGTAACCCTGCCGCAAGTTGTGGTGCATTAACGCCAATCAAGCCTGCCGCAAAACTTGCAATTGCAATAACAGCGAAACATCCAGCAAGGATCAAGCGTAGTCCACGACGTTTCGCCAGTGGCCCATAGATGAAGGCCGTCAATAGAAAGAGTTGGCTGAGGCTGATAATGGCGCCGCCATATTGTTTGCTGAGGCCACCTTCAATCATCAACAGGGGCCCATAGGTGAAGAATGTTCCCCAAAAGCAAGACCGCGCAAAAGCTATGGCCCAAGCAAGGCGTAATCGAGGTTGCTGAACAAAATGAGTGACATTTGCTAAGGGATTGAAAGGCTGCATGTTGCCTCGGGGCAAGGTTTGCTTATCGTTCAGGCGCAAGACCCAAAATACGCCGAGCAAAGTTAGGGCTGACGTTATGGCCGCAATCTGTGGTGCTGCGTGGCCATAATGATCATAGAGCCAAACTCCGGTGAATGGGCCCACAACCCATGCCACGGTGGACAAAGCAAGTCTCAAAGGCTCACTTGTGGTAAAATCTTCTTTCTTAATGTGGTCGAGAATGTAGAGTTGCAAAGTGATGTTGGTGATGGAGGCTCCGATGTTTCGCATCATGGTTCCCGCCACCTGCCCCGGCAACGTAAAAGTCGCCAGTGCGGCACTCCCGGTAACCAATAATATGCAGCCAAGCGTATAGGCCCACCTCCTGCGTAATTGGCCAAAAACGAATGGTAAAAGCAGTGTCACGCAGAGCACTGTGGCCGACACCGCAGCGCCCAGCACACTTACTTTTTGTGTTGCCCGCAAAATGTCATAAGCTTGGATCGACAGCACTCCCGAATTAAAGGCCCGCGTGAGAGATTCCAATAGGAACAGAATGCTGAATGTCCAAATCCCTGCCGCCTTTTTATGCGGGGGCAGAATCACAGCGTCGATAGGGTTATCCATGGGCAATCATTGCGCTTGGCCCCCAAGTTGAGGCAAGAGGTGAAGTCAATGCTATTTCTTCACCCCACAGGTTTTCGTTATGACTGACGTTTCGAACATTAAATCCCGAGCCGCCGCACTTTCTATGGGAGTAAGCGCATTGTTGGCGATTGCAAAATTTGTGGTGGCGCTGATGACGGGATCATTGGGCATGCTTTCGGAGGCCTTGCACAGCCTGATCGATTTTGGTGCAACAATCGTCACATGGTTTGCGGTGCGATGGGCCGACGTGCCCGCTGATGAAGACCACCATTATGGCCATGCTAAAATCGAAAGTGTAGCGGCGCTACTCGCTGCTTGTTTGCTTGCTCTCACAGCGGTCTATGTCGCCTACACAGCGGCCCAGCGCCTGTTTTTGAATTCGGCACCGCCAGAAATCACTTGGTGGGCAGTTGGTTTGATTATTTTGGCTATCGCCGTCGATTATAACCGTGCCTCCGTGCTCAGCACCATCGCTACTGAACAGGAAAGTGCTGCACTTGCGGCTGATGCTGCACATTTTAAATCTGATATGTTTGGTTCTGTTGCGGTGCTACTAGGTTTATGTGGAATAATACTGGGGTACGGTTGGGCAGACTCAGTTGCCGCTTTGGCAGTTGCTGTATTGATCCTATGGATTGCGCGACGTTTAGCTGCTGATGCCTTTGACACACTGCTTGACCGCGCCCCCGAAGGTATTTCTCAGGAGATTAAGGCCTTTACTGAACGTGAAGACGGTGTTCTTCATGTGGAGCAACTTCGCATCAGGCAAGCCGGCAAAACTTCTTATATCTCACTTGTCGCGGATGTTCCGCGCAGCTTGGCAGCTGGTCAAATTGCAGCACTTGAAACTCGCCTCAAGGACAAAATTTCGAGCCTCGTCAGAAATCCTGATATTGGTATTGTATTTCGACCAGTCGCATTTGATAGCGAAAGTGTGAATGAAAAAGTAAATGCTATCGCAAGAGGCCGCGGCCTTTCCATCCATCATTTGATTGTGCAAAATCTTGCACAAAAATTGGCGGTCAGCTTTGACATTGAATTTGACGGTGCAACATCACTTTCTGATGCACATGAGCAAGCCACGGAGATTGAAGAAGCAATCCGCGATGGGTTGGGTGGCAATGTCGAAGTGGAAAGCCACATAGAACCGCGTCCTATGCAGCAGATTGATGGCCGTGCTGTCAGTTTGAGAATGTCACGCATGTTAGAGGCGGCACTTCGAAAGCTTGCATCCAAGAAAGCAGCACTTTCCGACCTTCATAATTTCCGAGTGCGACAAGACAATGATGGCAACTTCTACTTACATTACCACTGCAGGTTCGCACCCGAAGCCTCAATCGAAATGGTTCATGCAGTTTTGGACAGTCTTGAGGGACGCCTCAAGCTGAAATTCGCAAAGGTGGTGCGAGTTGTCGCCCATGCTGAGCCGATTGGACATGTAACCCTAAAACTTTAGCTAATTGCCGCCCTGCTCATTTCTTTAATCCGTTCCAATTCACCCTCCGGCAATTCAATTTGAGTGGCAACCGTGAATGCTTCGTAGTGAGCAACTTCAAGCAACCCTTGCAGCGACACCAACTCATAAGTTTTTGCCAGATTACGCAGCACCAGGGTCATTTCTGAGATATATTGCGCAGTTTCGCGTTTGGCTCGTGCATTTGTTGCGTCTTGCAGTGGGAATTTGTCGGTTTTCGTTTTTAAAGTAAATGTCATGGATTTTACCCTGAGCGCAGTCACTCGATACACCATAAAGGTGCATAGAATTTTTAATATGTATTATAAGTTGAGTCAGGGTGCGTTTTGTAAATTTTGATCTCTAGCACCTTGAAGTGACTTTGGGCGCGAACTTTGCTTGTTCGTTGCACGGTAAACATATGATAACATTTAATAATGTTTATTTTTTTGTGAGTACGTTCGGTGAAACTTGGCACAGCAACTTGCCATTCCCGTGTCTGCACACTAAGTGAGGCTCTTGAGTTTGGATTTATAAATGACCGTTGTCGTCGTCGAATCGCCCTCCAAGGCGAAAACTATCAATAAATATCTCGGCAAGGATTTCACCGTTCTTGCCTCTTTTGGTCATGTGCGGGATTTGCCGGCCAAAGATGGCTCGGTAAAGCCCGATGAAGATTTCGCTATGGCGTGGGAAGTGGACAGCAAATCCGCCAAACGCCTTTCTGATATCGCCACAGCTCTGAAAGGCTCTGACCGCCTGGTTTTGGCCACCGATCCAGACCGTGAAGGGGAAGCCATTTCCTGGCATGTGTTTGAAGTTCTGAAAAAGAAGGGCGCACTGAAAGGCAAGACGGTTGAACGCGTGGCATTTAACGCCATCACCAAGTCTTCAATTCTTGAGGCCATGGCGCACCCACGTGAGATCGATGCTGCTTTGGTGGATGCTTATCTGGCACGGCGTGCGCTAGATTATTTGGTTGGCTTTACACTTTCTCCCGTATTGTGGCGCAAACTTCCAGGTTCGCGTTCTGCGGGCCGCGTGCAGTCCGTTGCTTTGCGCATTATCTGTGACCGTGAACTTGAGATTGAAGCTTTCAAGTCTCAGGAATACTGGACAATCGATGCAACCTTTAGCACCGCAAAGGGCATTGAGTTTACGGCTGGCCTCACCAGCGTCGATGGTAAAAGGCTTGAGAAACTTGGCATTGGTAATAAAACCGCAGCTCAGGCCATTGCGGCAACGCTTAAGGGCCAGCCGTTCACCGTCGAGAGCCTGGAAAGCAAGCCCGCCAAACGCCATCCGTTTCCGCCTTTCCGCACATCCACGTTACAACAAGAAGCTTCACGCAAGTTAGGTTTCAGCTCAGCGCGCACCATGCAGATTGCGCAACGCCTTTATGAGGGCGTGGAACTTGATGGTGAAACGGTGGGCCTAATCACCTATATGCGAACTGACGGTGTGGATATGGCACCCGAAGCCATTGCCGCAGCCCGAAATGCTATTTTGAAAAATTTCGGCGAGCCCTATGTGCCTTCGACCCCGCGCAAATACACGTCAAAGGCCAAGAACGCACAGGAAGCGCATGAAGCCATTCGCCCAACTGAATTGATGCGCCACCCCGACCAAGTGCGCAGCGTTTTAGAAGCCGATCAGTTAGCGCTTTATGATTTAATATGGAAGCGCACCATTGCGAGCCAGATGGAAAGTGCGGAGTTAGAGCGTACGGCTGCTGACATCGGCACGCGTGGCCTTGACGGTAAGCATTATTCGTTTCGCGCTACGGGATCTGTGGTAAAGTTTGATGGGTTTCTGCGCGCCTACAATGAAGATTTAGACGACGAGGAAGATGAAGACGCCAAGCGCTTGCCCGCCATGGTTCGCGGGGATGCCACAGGTGTCAAGGGCATTGCGCCAATTCAGCATTTTACCGAGCCACCGCCGCGCTATTCGGAATCGTCGTTGATCAAGAAATTAGAAGAGCTTGGGATCGGTCGCCCGTCGACCTATGTGTCCATTCTGAAGACGCTGACTGATCGCGGTTATATGCGCATCGAAAAAAAGCGACTGATCCCAGATGATAAGGGACGCGTCGTAACAGCCTTCCTCGAAAGTTTCTTCAAGCGCTATGTTGAATATGATTTTACGGCCAATCTGGAAGAGCAGCTAGACCAAATCTCAAATGGTGATCTGCCCTACAAAGATGTACTTCGACAATTTTGGAAAGACTTCACAGCAGCACTTGGTGAAGTGAAAGATTTGCGTATCACGCAAGTGATTGACGCGCTGAATGATTTGCTTGCGCCACATATTTTTCCGGCCAAACCTGACGGCGGCGATCCGCGCGCTTGCCCTTCTTGCACGGATGGAAGACAGTCATTGAAGCTGGGCCGATTTGGCAGTTTCATTGGCTGCACAAACTATCCCGCATGCAACTATACGCGCCAACTCTCAATGAATGGTGATGCTGCTGATGCCGTACCAGCTGATGGTATTGTCTTAGGGCAAGACCCCGAGACTGGTTTCAACATCACGCGGCGTATGGGTCGCTTCGGGCCTTACTTGCAGTTGGGCGAAACAGTTGAAGATGAGAAGCCCACACGTGCCTCCATTCCTCGCGGCACTAATCCTGCCGAGGTAACACTCGAACAAGCGTTACAGCTTCTTTCATTGCCGCGCGAAGTTGGTTTGCATCCCGAAACAAAAACACCGATCAGCGCAAACTTTGGCCGCTTTGGGCCTTTCATTGTGCATGATGGCACTTATGTAAATTTGAAAGATCGCGAAGAAGTATTTACCATTGGCCTCAACCGAGCCGTTGACTTGTTAGCAGAAAAACGCGCCAAAGGCCCATCAAACCGTGCGCGACCCGGCGCTTTGAAAGTGTTGGGAGATCACCCAGATGGTGGCAAGATTGAGTTGTTCACCGGCAAATATGGGGCCTATGCCAAGTATGGAAAAATTAATGCCACACTGCCAAAGGATAAGACTGTCGAAGCCTTGACGCTCGAAGAAGGCATTGCCTTGGTGAACGAGCGTGCTGAAGCGACGGGCAAGAAGTCCGGGATCAAAAAAGTTGCAAAGAAAGCCACGGCAAAAAAATCCGCCAAGAAGGCGACCAAAAAAGTTGTCAAAAAAGCGGCTGTAAAAGCTAGTGCCGCGTAAGCCCGTTCCTGCATTTAGACCCCACAAGGGCAATCTGCCTACGGCTGAAGAGATTTTGAACTTCATCACTTCAACGCCTGGCGTTGTGGGCAAGCGCGAAATAGCGAAAGCTTTTGGGTTGCAAGGTGAGGCAAAAATTGCACTCAAGAAATTGCTGAAAGAGATGGCTGGTGCGGGACAGGTTGCTGCAAAACGCAAACGCTTAGCAGTCAAGAACTCATTGCCTTCCACTGGCGTGATAGAAGTGACTGGCGAAGATAAAGACGGAGAACTTATTGGCACTTTTGTGAATGATGCGGGCGCAGCTTGGACCCTGCCTTTGTTGGTTGTTTCTGCTGAAGGCAAAGCGCCCAAGCGTGGAGACCGCGTGGTGGCCAAGATTGAAGCCCTGCCGCACCATCCAGTTTATCGCCATAAAGCCAAAGTAATGCGCGTCCTGCCTGCTTCAACGCGTGGGCGTTTGTTAGGCGTGTTTAAGCTGGTCAAAGGCAAGGGTGCGCGGATCATTCCGGTTGAGAAAAAGGCGCGCCAAGAATATCAGGTTTTGGCCGCAGATGAAGGTGGTGCAACCAGTGGCGAACTGGTTGCATTTGAAATTGTCCATGAACATGGTTTTGGACTTCCTGCCGCCAAAGTGCGTGAATTATTGGGCGATTTAAATGACCCGCGCAACATTTCGCTCATTGCCATCAATCAACACGGAATTCCCAACCGATTTCCTGAAAAGGTTTTGACAGAGACTGAAGATCTCAAACCCTTCGATGAACGTGGGCGCGAAGATTTCACTTTGGTACCGCTCATCACCATTGATCCTGCAGATGCACGCGATCATGATGATGCAGTATTTGCTGAAAAAGATGACGCTGTTGACAATGTTGGTGGCCATAAAGTTATCGTGGCGATCGCGGATGTTTCGGCTTATGTGCGACCCGGCTCGGCATTAGACAAAGAGGCTCGGTTTCGTGGAAACTCGGTTTATTTTCCCGATCTCGTTGTCCCGATGTTGCCCGAACGAATTTCGAACGATCTGTGTTCTTTGCGCGAAGATCAAAAGCGCCCTGCCCTTGTTTGTCTTATGCGTTTTGATCGTCATGGGCATAAAATTGCGCAGCGTTTTGCACGCGGTATAATGCGTTCGCACGCTAAACTTTCCTATGAAGAAGCCCAAGCGGCGATTGACGGTCGACAAGCCCCCAAGACAGATCGCTTGTTGAAGAGTGTTTTGCAGCCGCTATGGGCGGCTTACCGCACCCTCAAGAAGGCCCAAGATCAGCGCTCACCACTGGCGTTAGATTTGCCAGAACGTAAAATTGTTCTTGATGATAAAGGCAGCGTCGCAAAAGTTGTGGTTCCGCCACGCTTAGATGCACATAGGCTGATTGAAGAGTTTATGATCCAAGCTAATGTGGCCGCAGCTGAAGAATTAGAAAAGCGTAAGTCACCTTTGCTTTACCGTGTGCATGAACAGCCTTCGCCAGAGAAACTTAAGGCGCTGGTTAGTTTTTTAAAAACCATCAGCCGCGAATGGACTGTTGGTCAGGCGGTTAAACCGGCGCAATTCAACAAACTGCTGCAATCAGTAAAGGGCGAGGATTATGAGCAGCTGGTGCATTCGATCGTGCTTCGCACCCAAGCTCAGGCGGCTTATGCTTCCGATAACCTTGGTCATTTTGGTTTGTCCTTGCAGCGTTATGCACATTTCACTTCTCCCATTCGGCGCTATGCCGATTTGATTGTGCACCGCGCTTTGATCTCTGCTTTAAAGTTGGGATCAGACGGGTTGTCATCAGACGATGTAGCGCAGCTGGATGAAACGGCTGAAATGATTGGCCTGGCCGAGCGTCGCGCCATGTTGGCCGAGCGTGAAACGACGGACCGTTTGATTGCGTCCTTCCTTGAGCCTCAAACCGGCGCCCAATTTAGAGGTAAGATTTCCGGGGTTGTGGGTGCTGGGTTGTTCGTGGTTTTGAATGACACTGGTGCTGATGGTTTTGTTCCGGTTTCTAGCTTGGGCCGTGATTACTTTGTTTTCAGCGAAGTGAACCACAGCCTGCGGGGCGAACGCACGGGTGAGACATTTCAACTCGGTGACAGAGTTGACGTCAAACTTCTAGAAGTGGCACCTATCCGCGGTGGCTTGCGTTTCGAGATGGTATCGGAGGGCCGGCAGAGCACCGTGTCAACCCGGGCGAAGCGAAAAGGCAAAAGAAGATGAAGAGGTCTGTCTGGCGCTCATTATGGCGCGGCTTCAATTTGCGCTGCCCGAACTGTGGCCATCAACACTTGTTGTCTGGCTATCTTAAGGTTGCGCCCAACTGTCGCAACTGCGGCGCGGATTTATCTGTGCATCAGGCGGATGATGCGCCACCCTATTTCACCATTATCATTGTTGCTCATATTGTGATGCCATTGATGGTGGTTGTGGAAAAGCTGTGGTCGCCGCCGATTGGTATTCAGTTGGTCGTGTGGCTGCCTTTGATTGCTGGCCTCAGCCTCTGGCTCCTCCCCAAGGTCAAAGGGGCCGTCGTGGGGCTGCAGTGGGCCCTGCGTCTGCATGGATTTGGCGAAGGTAAGGATTTGCCGTCTGAACCTTGACTTTGCGGGCGGATTAGGGTCTATCCACGCGAAATCGGAGTTTTGTTATGGCTAAAGGCAATGTGATCAAGATCAAGTTGGCGTCTTCAGAAGACACTGGCTTTTTTTATGTAACCAAGAAGAATTCACGCACCAAAACTGACAAATTGGTGTTCCGCAAATATGATCCTGTTGTGCGCAAGCATGTTGAGTTTAAGGAAACCAAGATTAAGTAGGTTCGCAGTAAGCACAGGCGAAATAAAGGCGCTGGGTTTCCGGCGCTTTTTTGTTGAGAGAACTTAAAATAAGCGCCGACCCGGGATTTGCAGAACGAGGAGGCCACTCAGTTCATTCCCGGATCGGCTTAACCTCGAAATCAGGAGATGCGGCGGACCTGACCTCAAGGCATCAGAAAACGATATGGCGCACACGTGCGCCAGTTTTGCCTGCGTTATATATTCTGCACTTTTTGAGTGGGACGGCGCTCTGGTGCTGAAGCAGAGAACCGTCCCGTTTGGAGTTGCTTGATCACCTGGAGAGGAGTTTCAAGCGCGAATTCTGTAACTATTCATTGGCCGAACAGCGGCCAAAAAGCCAGAATTTCCTATGGTAAACAAAGCTAATCGCGCATTAACGATGAACGGTTAAGGTAAACGCGTCAGCATTCTAGCAATTAACGCTCATCAGTTTGTTCATCTGGCTCTGGCAAGTGCATTTCAAGGGGTAACTGCTCGGTGCCGTCCAGCGGTTCTTCATCCGTTGTAAGCTCATCACTCAATTTGGGCAGCGGCACATCAAAACCTGGTGGCATGTTAGCATCCAGCAAGCCCGCTGTTTTTAATTCTTGCAAGCCCGGCAAATCGGTCAGTTCATTCAGGTTGAAATGTGAGAGGAAATCCTCTGTTGTGCCATAAGTTACGGGCCTGCCGGGCGTTTTGCGGCGGCCGCGCATTTTCACCCAACCAATTTCTAAAAGCTTATCGAGTGTTCCCTTTGAGATGGCAACGCCACGGATGTCTTCGATTTCAGCTCGGGTGACTGGTTGATGATAAGCCACAATCGCCAGAGTTTCGAGGGCGGCTTTGGTGAGGCGCTTCTGTTCGATTTTTTCGCGGCGCAGAATGTCGCCTAAATCAGTAGCGGTGCGCAGGGTAAATTTGCCGGCCACCTGCATAATTTGCACACCACGATTGGCATAGTTGGCAGACAAATCTTGCAACAGAGCAGTAACGTCAACATCACTAGGCAAGAACTCAGCAAAAGCTTCAAGTGCCAGCGGTTCCTTTGCTGCAAAAAGCATGGCTTCAATGATACGCAAGGATTGCGCACGGTCCATTGCGGGGTGCATTGCAATCACGGCATCTGGAGCAGCCCCAGCGTCACCATCATCGTCCATGTTTTCGATCATCACAGTCAACCCACTCATGAATTCGCTCCGTCACTCACATTTTGATCGGCGCGGCGGCGAAGATATATTGGTTTGAAGGCCTCGTCTTGGCGCAACTCTATGCGGCCATCTCTTGCCAATTCCAAACTTGCAGTGAAGCTGGAGGCGCGAACCGAGCGGCGCGTTTCTTTGGTGGATAGAAAGTGCTCCAACCAGTGATCAAATGTGCCCCAGCTATCCATTTGGCCGACAAGTCGCTCGATTGCTTCACGCGCCTCTTTGATCGACCAGGTAAGCTGTCTTTTTATAGTATAGGATTGGCGCACCACTTTGCGTTGGCGCCGTTCGGCGTAAGCTTTTAAAAGATCTAAAAGGTTATCTGCATATTCGCGTGTCACTTCAACCGTTAAGGCTTGCGGTGCGCCGCGTCCGAAAACATGGGTGTTTAGGAGGGGCCGTTTCATCAAGCTGGCCACACTCTCGCGCATCGCCTGTAGGCGTTGCAGCCGGAAGGCCAGTCGTGCCGCCATATCTTGCGGTGTGGTGTCATCACTGGCTGAAGGTTGAGGAATTAACAATCTGGATTTGAGGTAAGCCAGCCATGCGGCCATAACCAGATAATCGCCTGCCACATCAATGCGCAAAATTTTTGCCTTGTCGATAAAGGCTAGATATTGATCAGCTAAAGCAAGAATTGAAACTTGCCCTAAATCAATTTTATGAGCCCGCGCCAGCTCCAACAACAAATCGAGTGGACCTTCAAAGCCGCCCACGTCAACCACAAGCTCTTCGGCCGGAACTTGCACACGTTCCGGTGCCGCGCTCTGCGTCCATTGATCTGGCGTATTTTGATTCACCGCGGCTCCCGTCTTGCGCACTTCGTTTCGCAGATACCAACTTGAGATTCGATACAATAGAGCGATTTGATGTTTCATAGAAACATCAAAATCGCCTCTGTTTTGATATTCGATCAACTTATCAGCGTTTAGACGATTCCGTCTAAACGCTGGTTGATCTAGCCGTTTTTATCCCCAGAATCAGCATAGTCTTACGGGCTGCGCTGGCTACTCATAATCGCCTCAAGATCGCCTAATGCTTGCTTTTCATCAAAGGGTTGCGGCTTGCGTTTTGACTTCAACGCCGCTTTGGCGCGGCGCGCGGTTTTAACGCTCATCTCGGTTGCAGCAGCGGCCACTTCTTCCATCTCTTCTATCACACCATTGCAATGAAGAAGTATGTCGCAACCGGCCTCGTAGGCTTGGGCAGCTTTTTGCGTGAATGACCCGCTGAGGGCCTTCATCGAAAGGTCATCTGTTATCAACAGTCCATTAAAGCCAATGACGCGCCTGATCACTTGACGCACCACTTTACGAGAAAAAGTTGCAGGAAATTCAGGATCGATGCAGGTAAAAATGACATGTGCTGTCATCGCCATCGGGCAATTTGCAAAGCCCGTGAAGGGCACAAAATCGATGCTTTCCAAATCAAGCCTAGATGCTGTGACGATCGGTAATCCATGATGACTGTCTACACCAGCACGGCCATGGCCGGGGATGTGTTTCATCACCGGCAAAATGCCGCCTTCCATCAACCCTGCGATATGCGCATGGGCCAGAACAATCACGCGCTCGGGGCGGATGTCATAGGCACGGTTGCCAATCACCTCATGAGCGCCAGGCTGGGGCACATCTAATACGGGAAGGCAACTGGCGGTGAAGCCTGCATCATCCAATTCCTGCGCCATCAAACGGCCGATATTGCGGGCAGTGCGCAGGGCAAGACCGGGGTTTATGTTATAGAGTTGGCCTAAGGCACGCACATCTGGATATTTGCGCCACAAGGGTGGACCAAGGCGTTGTACGCGACCGCCTTCTTGGTCAACAAACACTGGCGCGTCCACACGCCCCACAGCTGATCGAAAGGACTTGATCAAGGCGCAGATTTGGCTTGGAGACTCGCAGTTTCGCTTAAAGAGAATAAGCCCCCATGGATTTACCTTAGCAAAAAACTGCATCTCAAGGATGGATAAGCTTAAAGATGCGCAGCCCAAGACGAGTGCACTAGATTTCAATTTTTATAGCCCCCAATTTCGCTGCGTTATATGATTGGCGACGAACGACACAATCTCTTTCTCCAGCTGAGATAAGGGCAGAACACACGCTTGAGGCTGCGTCATTTGTTGCCATTGGGCCTAAATTCAACTTATAGCGGGTCGAGCCTGCAATTTGAGCTTGTGTAATGATAGGGGCATAACGGCTGATAATTGCGCCATGTTTGGCACTTAATCGCTGATATTCAGAATTGGCTTCAATTTTTGAGTTAAATGACGCCAATTGTGCAATATAGCCACTTTCGGCGGGTGTGGCTTGGGGCACCGCTATTAAAGCGCGTTGTGGTGCGGGCGTTAGGGCCAAAGGTGCCACAGGTTTTGCCGGCACTGCAATTGCCACTTGTGTCCCGCCATCACCATAGAGACTGTTGCCCCCGGTTGCAGCAGTAGATGGGGTTGGCGCAGTCTTAGCCGACTTTATTTGTTGGCTTTCTGCAAAATTAGAGGGCGGAACCAAAACCAATGGTTTTGCGCCCAATGATTTGCCCAAGACGAGTTTCTTAAGATTGTCAGTTTTTTTCACTTTCGCAATTGGAAGCTCATTTTGCGATGGTTCACCTGCCAAGGGCGTTGGCTTGTTGGCTGAAGGCTTTGTTGAAACGATTGCCTCAGTTGATGACTTCAAAGTATCAGCGGAAGCAACGGCGTTTTTGGTATGAGGCGGCGTGGTTGAAGGTGGCGGATCTGGCAACGGCAAGGCGGTTTGTGCACTAGATGGGATGACGCTCGTCTGATCCACTGGTGAAGCCGTGCTGGCCGTTGGAATTGATGAAAGTGCCGCCGAACTTGGTTCGGCGGCTGGGGTTATGTTTGCTACATCAGTTTTGTCGTCAGGCGCCAAAGAACCTTGCTGGCCAGTTCCGCCCCCAGGCGGTGGCGGCAATGGTAAAGGCGTGCCGTCTGTCCCGTTTGTAGCCTTTGGCGCTTGGCCTTCAGGCATGACGGCTTTTGCGGCTCCGGGCTGAATTATGGGAGCCTCTTCACTTGACTTCAGCGGCCCTCCAGGAACTTCATGGTCCCCTTCGATGCGGTCATAGATGAGCTTTTTCGTCGTTGCGTCAGCTTGGCCTGTTTGGTTCGGCGTGTCTGGGGTGACTTTCGTCGGCGTAGCAGGTGCCGAGACGACGGGAACTGCATTATTTGCTGTGGCTGACCGTTGGTTCTTGAAATAATGGGCATAGCCATAAACAGCTGCAATAGCCACCAGCAGGCCCAACGCGATAAAGCTCAACAGGGTGACCAGCACGCGTGAGCGCGGTGCGTCTTCCTCGTAACCCAGCTCGTCGCGATAAGCTTGTTGATATTCATTGGCTGTTGCGCGCCTGCCTGTTGGGCGTACTGGCGTTGGCTCAAAGACATCATCACTGACAATAGATCGGCCCAATGGAGGCCCTAAGGTCACTTGCGGCGCACGTGGGGCCGAAGGGGCTCGCGCTTCGGGAGCCGGGCCTAGTGGAGGCACGGACGGGCGGCGCTGCGCGGGTTGCGCTATATTGGGCGGCGAAGATTGGCGCATTGGCTGCGGCACATAAGGTTGGGCTGGAGGGGGAGCGTATCCCGTATTGGGATCAATCGGCCGATAAGCCGGGGGCTGTTGAAAGCCATAACTGGGAGGAAATGGCTGTGGCTGAAAGCCACCTTGCTGACCATAGCTTGGCCCCTGTGGTGCAAAATTAGGCGGAGAACCAAAGCCGCCGCCGCCCAGTTGAGGGCGTGGCGGTTGAATCGGTTGGGCTGAAAAAGTATTGGTGGGAGCGGGTGATGCGCCATAGGTTGTAGTTGTCGCAGTCCTCGCAGCTTGCGCGGATGC
The DNA here is from genome assembly GCA_043757845.1 of Hyphomicrobiales bacterium. Lineage (GTDB taxonomy): Bacteria > Pseudomonadota > Alphaproteobacteria > Rhizobiales > Aestuariivirgaceae > Aestuariivirga. The sequence continues at coordinate 42,621 of JAYVOQ010000059.1, forward strand.
TGTATCATCAGCAAAACTAAATTTAGGCTTTGCTGTGGCACCGCCAGCAGTCAGAGTTGCTTCTGCTTTGTTTTTGGCGGCTTGCACGCGCTGCAGTGCTAAGCGTTCAGCGGCATCGCGTTGGTCCTTCAGTTTGTTCGCAAGTGCATCTGTAGCCAAAGGTGGCGTGCGCGGTCCCGCAGTTCGTATAGGCGCTGGGGTTGGCGGTGAGGGTGGTACCGTACCGGGCTTTGCTCCAGCGGGCGGCAATACGCCGGGCACTTTGGTAATGGGCTTGATGGCGGCGCGTGGCGCCATGGGCGCAACTTTGCCCGGGGCGAAAGGTGTTGGCTTGTGTGACAATGGTTTATCTGCACTACCTGATACTTGAATTGGTTTATCAGGATCAACTGTTACTGGTTTGAAATCAGACGATAATTTCGGCATATCAGCCGCAGAGCTGGTTTTGCCAATGCCCAGCCTTTCGCGCCAATTGCGTTTATCAGAAGGGTTGCCCGAATTATCGTCCATTCAACTTCCAACCTTACATTTCTTCTACGGGTGTAACGCCCAAAACCTTGAGGCCATTGGCTAAACAATAGCGAATCGCGGTTAAGAAAGCGAGACGTGTCGAAGTTACATCATCATGACCTTCAACAATAAACCTTAATTGAGGCAGTTCTTTGCCACGGTTCCACAGAGAATGGAAGTCGCTGGCCAGATCATAGAGGAAGAACGACAGTCGGTGCGGCTCATGCGCGGTTGCTGCGGCCTCTACGAGGCGTGGGAATTCAGCGACGCGGCGGATGAGTGCCATCTCTGATTCATCTTGCAAGATTGTGAAATCGATTTTGCCAGACAAGTTCGCTGGTGCATTGCGCAACACAGATGATATGCGGGCATGGGCATATTGCACATAAAAAACTGGATTGTCTTTTGATTGTTCGGTGACTTTGGCAAAATCAAAATCTAACGGCGCTTCGTTTTTGCGGTAGAGCATCATGAAACGGATCACGTCTGGGCCCACTTCGTCCACCACATCACGCAAAGTCACAAACTCACCTGCCCGCTTTGACATTTTTACGGGTTCGCCATTTCGGAAAAGTTTTACCAGTTGGCAGAGTTTCACATCCACCTGCACCGCACCACCTGAAAAAGCCTGGGCTACAGCTGAAAGCCTTTTAACATAGCCTCCATGATCAGCGCCCAAAACATAGACAAGCTGGTTGAAGCCCCGATCAATTTTGTTTTTGGAATAGGCCACGTCGGAGGCGAAATAGGTGAAAGAGCCATCAGATTTTTTCAGTGGTCTGTCAGTGTCGTCGCCAAATTGCGATGCGCGGAAAAGTGTTTGATCGCGGTCTTCCCAATCGACGGGCACTTCACCTTTGGGAGGTGGCAGTTTTCCAACATAAACCAGACCGCGTTCTTCCAAAACTTTCAGTGCGCTTGTTACAGCGTCTGAGTCTTGCAGCGACTTTTCTGAAAAGAAAACTTCTTGTTTGATATCAAGTGCTGCAAGATCGTTCTTGATCATTTCCATCATCATCGCGATGGATTTTTCACGCACGATGGGCAGCCAGTCATTGTTTTGGAGAAGGCTGTTGCCAAACTCTTTCGCAAGCGCCTCACCCACAGGTTTGAGATAGTCCCCCGGGTAAAGCCCTGCGGGGATTTCACCGATGTCTTGGCCCAGTGCTTCGCGGTATCTGAGAAATGCCGATTGAGCGAGAACGTCAACTTGCGCACCTGCATCGTTGATATAGTATTCTTTGCTTACATCAAAACCTGCAAAGCCGAGCAACGCGGCCAGCGCATCGCCAAAAACTGCACCCCGACAATGGCCAACATGCAATGGCCCGGTGGGATTGGCTGAAACATATTCAACATTGACTTTTACGCCTGCTCCCAGTTTGGATGAGCCGTAGCTCTGTTTTTCAACCAACGCGTCTTTTAATACCTTTGGCCAAATTGCGGGCTTCAGCGCGATATTGATGAAGCCAGGCCCAGCGATGGAAACGGTGGCGACATCGGCGTAGGCATTCAATAGCGGCAAGAGCAATTCAGCTAAAGCGCGTGGACTTGTACCAGCTGGTTTGGCCAGCACCATAGCAACGTTGGTGGACACATCGCCGTGCGTTGCATCACGCGGCGGTTCAACCGTAAGCTTTGACGTATCCAGGCCCTGCGGCAGTTTTCCATCAGCGACAAGCCGAGTGACTGCCGTTTCAATTACGGTTTGAAATGATGCAAATATATTCATTGTACAGATCGGATTTCCTTTGTGCCCTGCCCTAACGAAAAAGTGGGTCAAGGTCAAACAGGCGGCGATGTTGCTCCAGCGCAAAATTATCCGTCATGCCGGCGAGAAAATCACAGACTTGCCTCGCATAATGCCTCGTATCAGTTTTGGGGTGGTCGTCGCGCCATTCGAGCGGCAACAGTTTTGGATCATTGATATAGGCTTCGAAAAGATCGCGAATGATGCGTTGCGCCTTGGCCATGCTTTCCAGCACTTGCGGATGACGATACATGTGAGCAGATAGAAAACTCTGCATCACACGGTTGTTCTCGGCCATTTGGGCACTGAAAGACACAAGTGTGCGGCCCAAAATACGCACTTCTTCAGATGAATGTGGTTTTGTGGATTTGATGTTGCGGCCCGTCTGTTCCAACACGTCGTTCACCATGGCTGAAATGAGACGACGAACGGTTTCGTGAATTACGCGTTGGGTTTCAAGTTTTGGATAGGCCTTTAAAACTTGCCCCAAGGCTTGGCCCACAAGAGGCACATCACCCAGATCAATCACATTAAATAGTTTGGCGCGCAAACCGTCGTCAATATCATGTGCATTATAAGCGATGTCATCGGATATAGCGGCAATTTGTGCTTCTGCTGAGGCATAAGTTGAAAGCCGCAAATCGTGAGCCTCGGTATATTCAATAATGGCGGCTGGAAGACCGGTGGCCGCATAGGGGCCGATGGCATGGCCTTCTGGGTCTGTTAGCGGCCCATTGTGTTTCACCAGGCCTTCGAGGGTTTCCCACGTGAGGTTAAGGCCATCAAAGGCCGCATATTTGTGCTCTAGCTTGGTGACAACGCGTAAGGTTTGGGCGTTGTGGTCAAAGCCACCGTAAGGTTTCATCAATCTATCGATTTCGCGTTCGCCTGCGTGTCCAAAGGGTGTGTGTCCTAAATCATGTGCTAAAGCTAAAGCCTCGGCTAAATCTTCATCCAAATGCAATGCGCGCGCCATAGCGCGGGCCACTTGTGCCACTTCCAGTGAATGGGTGAGGCGGGTTCGGAAATGGTCACCTTCATGAGCCACGAAAACCTGGGTCTTTTGCTTCAACCGACGGAATGCCGAAGCATGAATGATTCTGTCACGGTCTCTTGCGAATGGCGTTCGGAAGGTTTCATGCGGCTCAGCAATGGCGCGGCCTAATGACTGGCTGGCATGTGACGCAAAGCTGGCCAATTTATCGGCCATAGCTAGCCCCATTGACTTTTGCGCGAGAAAACCCAACATCTGCCCCATGAGTGATGCACAAATCAACCTGACGGACCGTGCCGCCCAACGCATTGTTGAACTGGCCGCAAAATCTACTCAACCTGCCAGTTTGCGGGTTGCGGTGAATGGCGGCGGCTGTTCTGGCTTCCAATATGACTTCTCTTTCTCAGATGTCCGCGAGGCTGATGACATTGCTGTATTACGGCAGGGTGCAACGCTTTTGGTCGATTCCGTGTCTCTCGTCCACATGGCAGGTGCAACGGTTGATTTTGTGGATGACTTGATGGGGCAATCGTTCCGCATTTCTAATCCGCTGGCCAAGTCTTCCTGTGGCTGTGGCACCAGCTTCTCGCTTTAAGCTCATGCGCATTGCCACTTGGAACGTCAACTCAATCAAGGCGCATTTTGAGCAGGTGAACGAGTGGGTGAAGGCTGAAAGACCTGATGTTTTATGCCTGCAAGAGATAAAGTGCGAAGACATAAATTTCCCAAAGGCAGCATTTGAAGAGCTGGGTTACAATTGCGAAGTTCATGGCCAGAAAACTTATAACGGTGTTGCCCTTATGGCCCGTGGGCGCATTGAGAGTGTGTCGCGCGGACTTGCAGGTGATGACACTGATGAGCAGTCTCGATTCATCATGGGTACTGTTTTTGGCCAAGGCCGTCCAGTCACCGTGGCGTCGATCTACCTTCCCAACGGCAACCCCACACCGGGGCCGAAATATGATTATAAACTTGGTTGGATGAAGCGATTAAAGTCGCAGGTTGCGCGGATGTTGCCCGATGAAGAAGCCTTCGTGTTAGCAGGAGATTTTAACATCATCCCAGCGCTTGGCGATATGAAGCGGCCCGAGGCTTGGGCGAATGATGCACTGTGGTTGCCAGAATCACGAGCTGCATTCCAAGAAATATCAAATTTGGGTTTGACTGAAGCTTACCGCGTTTTGCATCCATCAGCATCGGGTGAGTTCAGTTTTTGGGATTACCAAGCTGGGGCTTGGCCCAAAGATAATGGAATCAGGATCGATCACCATTTGCTGTCACCGCAAGCAGCTGACCGCCTTATCTCTGCGCGTATTCACCGCGAGGTTCGCGGCCATGAGAAGCCATCTGATCATGTGCCGGTTGAGATTGAACTCTCGGCCTAGTGAATATGAAGAAGCCCGCTGCAAACGCCAGCGGGCCCTTCAAAACTTATTAATAGTATTTTGTCGATATTACTTAGCGACAGGAGCCTTAACGCCGAAAGCAGCAAAAGTTGCTTCATATGGCTTGAAAGCGCTCTTCGCAGCTGCGGCAGTGAGTTCACCCAACTTAGTGAATTCAGCAACGGCTGTATCAAAGCTTTCCTTAGCGAAGGCCTGTTGTGCTTCAACGGCCGTATCAACTGACTTGGCAGCTACAGCGTGTTGCCACATGGTAGCCGTCTTTTCGAAGGATTTCTTAGAAAAATCAGCAACTTCTTGCGCATAGGCTTGATAGCCTTTTGTAAAGGCAGCGTTTGAAGCTGTAAAGGCTTCGATGCTATCTTTATTCATGGCTTGCAGGTCTTCAAATGATTTAAACATGGTATTCTCCTCAGGGGTTTTTGAACTCGATGGCGGAGATATATGTGCACTGCAACATAATGTCAAGAGATATATTGCATTGCACCATAAGAAACTTTAGCGGTAAGGAAGGTTGGTTAAGACGGCGAGTCTTTTTGGTTTACCCAATCGTAATGGCTCGTTCACTAAAGCTTATAAAAATTATTGGCAAAACGAACATTTTGCCAAGTCTAACTTTTGGAGTTTGACGTTGAAATTGTTTAAATCGAACTTATTGGCCAAGTTGGCATATGGCGTTCTCGCATCAATGTTGCTGTGTAGCGCGGCAACAGCAAGGCCAGAATTTGCTGCGCTGACTGTGGATGCGCGCACCGGCCAAGTGTTGTTTTCTGATCATGCGGACGATTTACGCCACCCTGCTTCGTTAACCAAAATGATGACGCTGTATGTTCTGTTCCAAGATTTGAAAGCGGGCCGCATTTCGCGCAACACAATGCTGCACGTATCAGAACGCGCTTCGACCATGGCACCTACCAAACTCGATTTGCGTGCTGGTTCCACCATCAGCGTCGATGATGCTATCAAAGGGCTTGTCACTAAGTCGGCAAATGACGCTGCTGCAACCATTGCTGAAAATCTTGGGGGTTCGGAATCGAATTTCGCGGCGCGTATGACGCGCGTGGCTCATTCGATTGGCATGAACCACTCAACATTCAACAACGCTTCAGGGCTGCCCAATTCTGAACAATATACAACCGCGCGCGATATGGCCACATTGGGTTTGCGCTTGATGCGTGATTTTCCTCAATACTATCCCTATTTCCGCATCACTGCTTTTCAGTTTCATGGTCGCACAATCCGCACGCACAATAATTTGCTACAGCATTTCGAGGGCACGGACGGAATTAAAACAGGTTACATCGCCGCTTCTGGATATAATTTAGTTACATCGACAAAGCGCGATGACAAACGATTGGTTGGCGTGGTTTTGGGTTCGCGGTCTGCTGTTATACGCGGTCGCTATATGGTTTCTATGTTAGAAAGCAACTTTGCAAAGGCTAAGGGTGGCAATACGGTCGCGGCCTTAGCTGGCTCTTCTGCTGGTGCCACTAATCCGATTGCTGAAACTTCAAAAGTCCATTCAGTTAACAGCAAGGGTCTTGCTGAGGTAGCGGCAGAAGCGGCTCAAGACCCTGTGACAACCAGCGAAGACACAACGACAGCCAGCACCACTGATGCGGGCACGACGGTATTGCAAGCAAGTTTGGCACCCGGTGATAGTAAACCAGATAAACTACATTTTGCTGTGGTGTCGACCAACGACCAACCGCATTCTTTGGCCAGTGTGATGACTGACAGTTGGAACATTCAAGTGGGTGCTTTCCCAGATCAGTCGCAAGCCGCTGCGCGCATTGCTTCACTGCGTGGCAAACTATCTCGATTGCTTGAAAATAAGCACGGCTTCACGATGCAAGCCGACAAGGATGGTGATGTTATTTATCGCGCCCGCTTTGCTGGCTTTGACGCGGCTTCGGCCAAGAAGGTGTGCAGCAAAATTTCGCGTCTTGGCACATCTTGCTTGGCGATTGCACCGCAGGGCTGATTAGCCTTTTAAGAGCAGATCTCGCGCAGCATTAATTTGCGCTGCCAAATATGTACTTCCACCAGCGTCAGGGTGCGTGGCGCGTTGTAGACGCTTGTGAGCGGCGCGAATGTCATCGGCTGAGGCATCAATTTGCAGTCCTAAAATGCTGTAAGCTTGGTGTTTGTCTATTTGGATATGGGGCGTTGGAGGCGATTTTGAATTTAACTGGCCCAACAAGGAATTAAAACCCAAGAGTCCTGCCCCGATTGTGAAGGCAGGAACGGCAACCATAAAGTTACCGCGAAGTGCCGTCAGCGCGGCCACGCCAAACAGAACATAGCCTCCGATCTGACGGGAAAAGCGGCGTGATTGTTGTGGTGTCATACGCCCGGCTTGGCGCAGAGCCCAAAGTGCTAAAATTGCGACTGCCGCTAAGCCCACACCAAACATTATTGAGGCGTTGCCTCGCTCAGAGGTTGATGTTTGGTTTGCGCACCGTCACACGTATCTGGCTTCGTCATTTCCAACCGCATAATTTTTCCGTGCATCGCGTAACTACCATAGTCAAAAAGCATTTCTGTTGAAACGCCGTTTTCATACATATTGAAATTAGCCTGAAATTCTGGTGTCTCGGCTTGCTTATCATCCAATGGATAGTAACCAAGCTGAAATGACCAAGAGGCCTGATCCTGCAAACTTTTAGTAACAGGATTTTTGAGGTCTATTTCATAAGTGCCAGGGGCCCGACGTTTGCCGATAAATGTGATTACGCGATATTGCTTCACATCATCAGATCCGTCGTAAAGATTGGTCACATCATGAGTGGCCCCCGATTGAGCGAGAGCGAGTAATTTTTTCTGATGGGCGGTTGGGAACAACACATCTTTGGCAACTTTGAATGACTTGGCCTTGCTGCCCTTAATCTCGCCTGTGCCTTCTTCGGTCTTGGCGCTGCGCGAAATGCTGATGCGCATTTCATCGCCGGGGTCTTTATTGACAAATTGTTTCTGTGTAACCTCAAGCTGTGAGCCATCAATTGATTCATAAGTGGACGATTGCAAGTCGATCAAACGATCACCTTGCTCTGTGTCCGTGAAGCGATTGGCAAAGCGTGAGTCGATGGTATAGCCCGCACACTCTGACCCGCTTACTTCGTAGGCTAACTGCCCATCCACAGGCTTGCTAGCCGCAGACTGGTCGATGCGTGCGGGTTCAAATATATAGAGGGCGCGATAAGTGGCCAAGTCAATGGCGCTTGCCTGCGTAAGTGGCATAAGGCTGGCCAGTGTGGTGAGTAAGATCGATCGAATTTTGTTCATGCGTTGTATTCCTGAATCAAACCTAGCATATATTGTCACCAAACAGCGAGATGGGATGTGTCCATTGGGTAAGATTTCAGCAAAACTTCGTGAACTTGGCCTTCAGCTGCCCCTGGCAGCCAAGCCGATGGCCAATTATGTGCCTTGGGTTCTCAGCGGAAATCTGGTTTTTGTTTCGGGCCAGATTCCAATATTGGACGGCAAACCACAATTTGTGGGCCAGCTTGGAGGAGGCATAACATTAGAGAACGGCGTGGCCGCGGCGCGGCTTTGTGCTGTCAACATTGTGGCGCAACTCCATGAAGCCTGCGGTGGAGATTTGGACCGCATCGTCAGAATTGTGAAACTGGTGGGGTTCGTGAATTGCAATCAGGCTTTTACAGATATTCCAAAAGTGATGAATGGGGCCTCTGACCTTATGGCGGATATTTTTGGTGACGCGGGTAAGCACGCGCGCTCTTCGGTTGGCGCATCCTCGCTGCCGCTTGGGGTTCCGGTTGAAGTTGAGGCCGTTGTGGAGGTCAGAATTTGAGGTTTACCCCACAGCTTCGTGCCCTTGATTGGTTGGTGGCCAAGCCCATCGCGCACCGTGGCTTACACCACGAAGCGATAGGCCGTGTGGAAAATTGTGAGAGCAGTTTTGAGGCCGCTATTGCGATGGGCTTTTCCCTTGAGTGCGATATTCAACTGACCGCCGATGGCCAAGCCGTGGTGTTTCATGATGATGAGGTTGACCGGGTTTTGGACGGCAAAGGCAAAGTGAAACAGTTCACTTTTCAAGAGATCAAGGCCTTGGTTTTTAAGCAAGGCAGGGACAGAGTTCAATCTTTGGCGGAGTTGATAGAACAAGTTGCTGGACGCGCGACTTTGGTGATTGAAATAAAATCTCTATGGGACTTCGACTTCACTCTTACCGATCATGCCGTAAAAGTGCTTTCAACTTATGGTGGCCCTTATGCGCTGATGTCTTTCGATCCAGATTTAATTGCGCGGGTTGCCGCAACCGCATCTTCCACCGTGCGCGGCATTACGGCAGACCGGGTGATAGATCCCTATTACAATCCCCTGCCGGTGGCTAAGCGGTTAGCGATGCAGTCGTTTTCGCATTTGCCGCAAACGCGGCCGCATTTTGTTTCATTTGATTTTTCTCAACTGCCCTTCCAACCCATCACCGAATTTCGCGGCGCTGGATATCCCATCTTAACCTGGACAATTCGCAATCCGAAACAAGCGGCGGCAGCGCGGCGCTGGAGTGATCAAATTACGTTTGAAAATTTCGTTCTCGAATGACAGCAAACTTCAAAGGCAAAATACTGCGCTCTCTGAGTGAAATGTCTGCGGATGATTGGGATCGGATCGCCAATCCATCTTCTGCCCCGTTTAACCCATTTATTTCGTACGCCTTCCTATGGGCTCTTGAGAAATCTGGTTCTGCCACCGAAAAAACAGGATGGGCGGCGCATCATATCGTTGTGGAACAGGACAGTAAGATTGTTGGTGTGGCACCCTGCTATTTGAAATCTCATTCGCAAGGAGAATATGTTTTCGACCATGGCTGGGCCGATGCGTTTGCACGGGCGGGTGGAAAATACTATCCAAAACTGCAAGTGTCTGTGCCCTTTTCACCTGTTGTGGCCACAAAGATCAGTGGTCAAAATGCAGGCGCGCGCGGCGCTGTGAGCTCAATCATAGAAACGGCCTGCGATCAAAACGGATATTCGTCAGCTCATATCACTTTTGCATCTGAACAAGACATTGAGTTACTCAGCGCCAAAAAGAAAAACTGGTTAGAGCGCAATGACATTCAGTTTCATTGGCATAACGCGCACTGCAAAACCTTCGATGATTTTCTGGCAGCACTTTCCTCTTCAAAGCGCAAGAATTTGCGCAAAGAACGACAATCTGTGCGCGATAGTGGCATTGAGATGAAAGCGCTGACGGGCGACGAGATAGAGCCAGCGCATTGGGATGCGTTTTGGCAATTCTATATTGATACCGGCAACCGCAAATGGGGGCAGCCTTATCTTACGCGCAGCTTTTTCAAGATGATGCATGACACGATGCGACAACACATTCTATTGGTTATCGCCTATCATAGAGGGCGACCTATTGCGGGCGCGCTCAATTTTATTGGAGGCGACACACTTTATGGACGCAATTGGGGCTGTGTTGAGACTGTGCCGTTCTTGCATTTTGAGACGTGCTACTATCAAGCGATTGATTTTGCCATTGCCCGCGGCCTGAAAGTGATTGAGGCAGGTGCGCAGGGTGAGCATAAATTGGCACGCGGTTATATTCCGGTGAAAACGGTGAGTTACCACCACTTTGCCCACCCCGGTCTGGCCCGCGCTGTGGCAGATTATCTGGAATACGAACGCATCGCCATTGCTCGAGGCCAAGAAGAGCTTGCGGCACATGCGCCATTTCGACATGTTGAAAGCGAGTGAGGTCTAAGATGACTTATGATCCCAGCAACATATTTGCTAAAATTTTGCGTGGTGAAATTCCGGCACATAAAATCTATGAGGATGAGCAAACGCTGGCTTTCATGGATGTGATGCCGCAAGTGGATGGTCATTGTCTGGTCATCCCCAAAGCGAGTTCACGCGGGCTGTTGGATGTTGATCCTGTTGTGCTCGCTCAACTTATGCCAGTTGTATGCAAAGTGGCCAAAGCTTGCGTGGCTGCAATGCGTGCCGATGGGTGTCAAATCCGCCAATATAATGAGGCAGCGGGCGGACAGACGGTGTTTCATCTGCATTTCCACATCCTGCCGATGAAAGAAGGCGTTCCCCTGAAACCGCATTCCGTCCAGATGGCAGATCATGCCATACTGGCCGAGCAAGCTCGCAAGATCAGGGCTGAGCTTTGATCTCTGCTGATCTGCTCTTTTGTTTGCCGGTAGACAAAACCATTTGCTCCTCTGCGGGGTGGGTGCCAACTTTCATTTTGAGTTGAAATATGTTATCCAGATATCTTCGTAGAGGGGTTGGCCTAATGGATGACGCTTATCTGCATCACGTTTCTGTGCCCACCAAAGACGTGGCACATGCAACCACATTCTACACGGACGTTCTGGATTTCAAAAAGGTCGCCCGGCCTGCGTTTTCTCTGAATGGTTCATGGCTGCGACTTGGGGCGGCTGAAGTTCATGTGACGCATGTTCCTGACGGAACCTATCCCGCCACACGGAGTGTGGGGACAGACGACATCCACTTTGCCATTCGCGTCGGTGTTTTTGAGTCCGTGATCAAGCGGCTTAATCGATTTGGCTATCGCGACGATCTGCCGATTGATGACCCCAAGCGGGTCATCATAAAGCCAAAGAGCATGGCTGGCTATTCGCAGGTCTATATCATGGACTTCGACTTTCACCTCATCGAGATCAACGCCGCATTCAAATAAGCTGAGCTAACTAGCCTTGTCTGGCAGCACTACCTTGCGTGTGGCAATGAGGAAGTATTTGTGCCTCAAACAGCATTTCCGCAAATTGGCGGATCATGCGGTATTGACCGAACAAGCCAAGGCGATCAGAGCTAAGTTAGAACCATCTTGCGACTATTTCACCTTGGAGGGCTTCTTGACCTTTTTCACGGCAACACGAGACCTTGGCAGGGCTTTGCGTTCCGGTGGTTTGGGCAGTGCTTTTTCATCTTCGCGGCTGAGATAAGCGAATAGCAACTTGCCGTCCTTCAGCAAGATGCGCACGGTGCCGCCACCAGCGAGTTTGCCGAAAAGCAATTCCTCGGCCAGTGGCTTCTTGATCTCTTCTTGAATAACACGCGCCAAAGGCCTTGCACCCATTTGTTGATCATAGCCTTTGTCGGCCAAATAGTCGGCCGCTTCGGCTGAAAGCTCGATGTTGACTTGCCGCTCGGCCAATTGGGCTTCCAGTTGCAATACGAATTTCTCAACCACTTTACGCACTACTTCCTTCGGCAAATGCCCAAAGGAAACAACAGCATCCAAGCGGTTGCGGAATTCAGGTGTGAAGAGTTTAACGATGGCTTCCTGATCATCACCCTCACGCCTGTTTTGCGTGAAGCCCATGGCTGAGCGGGCCATATCTTGGGCACCCGCATTGGTAGTCATGATCAGCACAACATTGCGGAAATCAATTTGCTTGCCGATGTTGTCAGTCAACTTGCCATGGTCCATCACCTGCAGAAGGATGTTGAACAAGTCTGGGTGGGCCTTTTCGATTTCGTCGAGTAGCAAGACACAATAGGGGTTTTGATCAACGCCGTCTGTGAGCAATCCACCTTGGTCAAATCCCACATAGCCCGGAGGTGCGCCGATCAAACGGCTGACACTGTGGCGTTCCATATATTCCGACATATCGAAGCGTAATATTTTGACGCCCAGAACTTCCGCCAAGCGCTTAGCAACCTCGGTTTTGCCAACGCCTGTTGGACCAGAGAACAAGTAAGAGCCGATGGGCTTTTCAGGCTCACGCAGACCCGCACGCGCCAATTTAATAGCGGCGGTGAGTTGATCGATGGCTTTATCTTGGCCGAATACTAAACGCTTTAATTCAGCATCTAAGTTTTTCAACACTGTTGCATCATCACGCGAAACAGTTTTGGGCGGGATGCGGGCCATAGTGGCGATGGTGACTTCAATATCCGTAACGTCGATGATCTTTTTACGCTGGTCCTCAGGCACCAACATTTGTGAAGCACCCGTTTCGTCAATAACGTCGATGGCTTTGTCTGGGAGTTTCCGGTCTGCCATATAGCGCGATGAAAGTTGCACAGCGCTTTCAACAGCCGCATCAGTGAATTTCACTTTGTGGAATTCTTCGTAATAAGGCTTTAGACCTTTGAGGATGGCAATCGCATCGGGAATGGACGGCTCATTCACATCAATTTTCTGGAAACGGCGCACGAGGGCGCGGTCTTTTTCAAAGTGCTGGCGATATTCTTTGTAGGTGGTCGAGCCAATGCAGCGCAATGTGCCCGCGGCCAGCGCCGGTTTTAATAGATTTGAGGCATCCATCGAGCCGCCAGACGTGGCCCCCGCTCCAATGATGGTATGAATTTCGTCTATGAATAGAATAGAGCCCGGTTTTGATTCAATTTCCTTCATCACAGCTTTCAAGCGTTCTTCGAAATCACCACGATAACGTGTGCCAGCCAAAAGCGAACCCATATCCAGCAAATAAATGGTGCAGTCTTTCAGAACAGCTGGAACTTCACCTTTGATGATCTTACGGGCCAAGCCTTCGGCGATGGCGGTTTTTCCAACGCCCGGCTCACCAACGAAAAGGGGATTATTCTTGGTACGACGACAAAGAATTTGGATCGTGCGGTTCACTTCCGTCATGCGGCCAATCAGCGGATCAATTTTGCCTTCGCCCGCCTTTTTGTTCAGGTCTGTGCAATAGGCGTCAAGGGCCGATTCCTTCTGCTTGCCGCCTTTGCCTTGCGGTGCGCTTTGCTCATCACCCACGTTTTCGCGCTCATCTTCCGTGCCCCGCACCGCGCGACTTTGGGATTGGCCTTTTTTGGCAATTCCGTGGGAAATAAAGTTCACGGCGTCATAGCGCGTCATATCTTGCTCTTGCAGGAAATAAGCCGCGTGGCTTTCACGTTCAGCGAAAATGGCCACTAAAACATTGGCACCGGTAACTTCGTCGCGGCCCGAAGACTGAACATGAATGACGGCGCGTTGGATAACGCGCTGGAACGATGCGGTGGGTTTGGCCTCTGCCACATTGTCGGTGATCAGGTTGGACAATTCATTGTCGATATATTCTTCAAGATTGTCGCGCAAGTCTTCCACGTCAACACCGCAGGCCTTCATCACATCAAGAGCATCTTGATCTTCGGTGAGGGAAAGCAACAAATGTTCCAAAGTCGCTAACTCTTGGCGGCGTTGGGCCGCAAGAGACAAAGCGCGGTGCAGGGCCTTTTCAAGGCTGCGAGAAAATGTGGGCACAGACTGACATCCTTATTGGTACTTACAGTATATAGGGCGAAACAAGGCTTTGGGGAGTCCCATCCTAAAAAGTTAATTTATGCGGGCTCTATGGTACATTGCAGAGGATGGCCGTTTTCTCTGGCCAAGTCCATCACCTGAGCCATTTTGGTTTCAGCCACTTCAAAAGTGTAAACGCCGCAAACGCCAACGCCCTTGGTGTGGACATGCAACATAATTGTGGTCGCATCTTCGTGCGATTTATTAAATACGCTTTCCAAAACATAAACCACAAATTCCTGCGGCGTATAGTCGTCATTCAGCAATAACACTTTGTAGAGTGTTGGCTTTTTTGTTTGGGTCTTAGTGCGCGTGATGACTTGAGTGTCAGAGTCTTCACGCCGAGTGGGTTGCTTTGGCATGATGCTAATATAGGCAGTTCTTTTGTTTCGTCAAAAGGATGCGTCTAAACGTCTAATTCCGCAACTGAAACAAATTCAGCGCGGGCAGTTATAAAGTTAAAACGTTCTTCGGGTTTATTGCCCATTAATTGCTCAACCGTCCGCGCCGTTACAGCTTGAGCTGCTTCTTCAGTTGTTACACGCAAAAGCGTGCGGCGAGCTGGATCCATGGTCGTTTCTTTCAATTGCGCAGCCATCATTTCGCCAAGGCCTTTGAACCTGCCCACCTCAACTTTGCCACGGCCACCGATGGTTTTCATCAGTTCATCACGGTCTGCGTCATTGCTCGCATAGACGGTTTTGCCGCCTTGGGTGAGGCGGTAGAGCGGTGGCACTGCCAGATAAAGATGCCCTTGTTCAATAATTTTAGGCATTTGGCGATAAAAGAAGGTCATCAACAGTGCGGCAATATGTGCGCCGTCCACGTCTGCGTCTGTCATGATGATGATTTTATCATATCGCAAATCGTCTTCGCGGTAAGACGCACCCATGCCGCAGCCAATGGCTTGAACAAGATCACCGATCTGTTGATTGGCTGAGAGCTTATCTTTCCCGGCACTTGCAACATTAAGGATTTTGCCGCGCAATGGCAGCACCGCTTGCGTCACGCGGTTGCGGGCCTGCTTGGCGGAGCCGCCAGCCGAGTCACCTTCCACGATGAATAATTCAGAACCTTCTGCCATTGTTGCTGAGCAATCTGTCAGTTTGCCGGGCAAACGAAGTTTGCGCACCGCTGTTTTGCGACCCACTTCTTTTTCTTGCCTGCGGCGAACGCGCTCCTCAGCGCGGTCTATGATCCAACTCAACAACTTATCAGCTTGCGCGGGGTGGCCTGTCAACCAATGATCAAAATGGTCGCGCACCGTCGTTTCAACTATTCTGGTGGCTTCAAAGGTGGCAAGTTTGTCTTTGGTTTGGCCTTGGAATTCGGGCTCACGAATAAATACAGAAAGCATGGCACCTGATTGCACCATCACATCATCTGCGGTGATCACCCCTGCCCGCTTATTGTTGGCTAAGTCCGCATAGTCTTTCAATGACCGCAGTAATGCATAACGGAAGCCGGTTTCATGGGTGCCGCCATCGGGCGTGGGAATAATGTTGCAATAGGATGAGATAAATCCATCGTCGCCGCCAAACCACGCAATCGCCCATTCAACAGTGCCATGGTTTCCCACTTTTTCAACGCGACCAGAGAAAATCTCATCAACCACGCGGGTGGTGCCCTCTAGGCGTTCTTCTAAATAGTCCTTCAGGCCGCCGGGGAAGTGGAACACCGCCTCTTCGGGAATGTCTTTATCTTTGATCAAGCCTTTGTCGCAATGCCAGCGAATTTCTACGCCGCCGAAGAGGTAAGATTTGGAGCGGGCCATTTTATAGAGCCGCGTTGGGTTAAACGCCGTATTGCCTTTGCCAAAGATTTGTTCGTCTGGCTTAAACTTTACCATGGTGCCGCGCCTGCCCGACACTTTGCCCAGCTCTTGCAGTTTTCCTAATGGTTTCCCCCTGCGAAATTCTTGTCGATAAAGTTGGCCGCCGCGGGCCACTTCAACAATGATATGTTCAGACAGTGCGTTGACCACTGAAACACCAACGCCGTGCAAGCCGCCGGAGGTTTCGTAAGCGCCTGAGTCAAATTTACCGCCAGCGTGAAGCATGGTCATAATCACTTCAAGGGCAGATTTATCCTTGAATTTCGGATGCGGATCAACGGGCATACCGCGACCATTATCGCTTACGGCAAGATAGCCATCTTCGGTGAAGCTCACCTCAATGCGCGTGGCATGGCCCGCAACGGCTTCATCCATCGCATTATCTATCACTTCGGCAAAAAGGTGATGCAGCGCCTTTTCGTCGGTTCCACCGATATACATGCCTGGCCTACGGCGCACGGGCTCCAAACCTTCAAGCACCTCAATGTCGGCGGCCGTGTAGCTGTCTTCACCGCGAGACTTAGCCGTAGCCCTTGCTTTGGGGGCTTCTGGTAGATTGCCGAATAGGTTATCGTCGCTGGGTTTCTTGGCCATTCTGTCTCATTTCGAATCGGATGCTTAATATGACAATTGCCTGCTTGGAATTCCAGTCACCTGTGACACTAGTTGCAGCTTCGTTGATTTTTCTCTTTGGCCTAGGAACATCGGCATATAGCGAAGAAGTGAAGTTAGCCGGCCCCCAAATCACAGATGCGCCGAGCGAAAAAGAACTCAAAGGCAGCGACAACGGCCAAGTCAGCATACAAATCTTTCGTTCCAACGGGGCAACTTTTTATTCTGTTGGCCAAGCCCATCAGATTGGAAATTGGAAAATTGTTGCGGGTCAGTATTGTTCGGTTTGGCCGCCATCAGAACATTGAGTTTGTTATGATGTTTTCCAAGAAGGCAATGCCATTCGCTTCGTTTCACCCAGCGGCACGAGCGTCACATATTCTTTGACCAATTAGCAACCAGATGTGCGATTAGAAAAATCTTGCTGCACCGTGCCGTTCTGATAGTGATGCCCACTTAAATTTTGTGGAGTTAAAGTTCATGGCAAGGTGGCCCATACACGCATCTTGGAAAGGTCCGATTGTCATGATCGGTTATGGTTCGATTGGACGCGGCAGTTTGCCATTGATTTTGCGTCACATCGGTTGTCAGCCATCGCAAATCACGATTGTGGAACCACTTGATACTTTTAAAGCCATGGCCAAACAATATGGCGTGAATTTTCGCCAAGCAGCACTGACGCGTGAAAACCATAAGGGCATTATGAGTCCGTTGTTGGCGTCGCCGCACCAAGCCTTGATCATAAATCTGTCAGTTGATGTTGATAGCGTTGACATGATGCGCTTTGCGCGCGAGGTCAACGCGCTCTACATCGACACCGTGGTGGAGCCATGGGCAGGATTTTATTACAACGGCAAAGTGGATAACGCGCTGCGCACCAATTATGTGCTGCGGGAGAATCTACTGAAATGGAAAAAACGTTTGGGCAAAGGTGTAACTGCCGTTTCCTGCTGTGGTGCCAACCCGGGCATGGTGTCTTGGTTTGTAAAGCAAGCACTTTTGCATTTGATCCATGAAACCGAGGCCCGCTATCCCAAACCGAAAAACCGTGAAGACTGGGGTAAGCTTGCTAAAAAACTTGGCGTGAAGGGAATTCATATCGCAGAGCGCGATACACAAGTTTCGTCACGGCCTAAGCCTTTGGGCACTTTCGTCAATACGTGGTCGGTTGAGGGCTTTATTTCAGAAGGTAAACAGCCGGCTGAATTGGGCTGGGGCACACATGAAAAGAAGCTTCCAGCAAATGCTCGCAAACATCGACGGGGTTGCAAGGCGGCAATCTTTTTGGAAAGTCCAGGAGCTGATACGCGCGTGCGCAGTTGGGTTCCAGGCATCGGCCCGCAGTTTGGCTTCTTGGTTACACATAATGAAGCGATTTCCATCGCCGACTATTATACGGTGAAGCGTGGCAAAGAAGTAACTTATCGCCCCACCTGCCATTATGCCTATCACCCTTCCAATGATGCTGTGTTGTCCTTGCACGAAATGTTCGGTCGTGGAGGCACACATCCGATCAACCAACACATCATGTCGCCGGAAGAAATTATTACAGGTGAAGATAAGTTGGGTGTTCTGCTCTATGGCCACAAGAAAAACGCCTATTGGTTTGGCTCTGAATTGACGATTGAAGAAGCGCGGCATTTGGCACCCCATCAATCTGCGACTGGCCTGCAAGTGACTTCGGCCGTTCTGGCCGGCATTGTTTGGGCGATCGAAAACCCGCGTGCAGGAATTGTCGAGACTGATGAGATGGATTTTGAGCGCTGCTTGGAAGTGCAAATGCCTTATCTAGGGCCCGTGAATGGCTATTATACGGATTGGACTCCACACAAGGGGTTTGATGGCCTGTTCGGTGGGCCGCCGGATAAGAAAGACCCTTGGCAGTTTTCCAACATTTTGGTGAAGTGAACTCCTTTTGAATTTCCAGATTTGGGCGTAACTCAAGACCATGTCCCAGATTCGCAAAATTCTCGCATTGATGACCCTTGTCTTCGCTTTGGTCGCACCTGCTTGGGCCGCGCCTAAGCATGGTATTGCCATGCATGGAGAGCCAGCTTTGGCGGAGGATTTCACATTCCTGCCCTACGCTAATCCCGCGGCTCCGCAGGGCGGTATTCTGCGACAGGCGGTGGTAGGAACTTTTGATAATCTCAATCCCTTCATTGTGAAGGGCAACACTGCCACAGGTGCGCGCACTTATGTGTTCGAAAGCCTGATGGGACGTAATTTGGCTGAACCATTTTCGCTTTACGGACTATTGGCCGAAAGTATTGATGTTTCTGATGATCGCCAGACTTTCACATTTAAAATTAGGTCGCAGGCGAAATTTTCTGACGGAACCGCAGTTACTGCCGCAGATGTACAGTTTTCACTGGAAACGCTGCGCGATCATGGGCGGCCCAATTATAAAAATAACTATTCCAAAATTTCTAAAATCGAGATTATGGATGATCACACCATCACCTTTCATCAAGAAAAAGGTGATCTGGAACTTCCTTTGGTCATCGCGTTGATGCCAATTTTGCCGAAAGCGGCTTGGGTGGGCAAAGATTTCGAGGCGTCATCACTTGATTTTATATTGGGCTCTGGGCCTTATATGTTTAGCGAGGTGAAGCCGGGCGAGAGTGTTACCCTCAAAAAGAATTCAAATTATTGGGGCAAAGATTTAGCCATCAACAAGGGCCTTTGGAATTTTGATAAGCTGCGTTTTGATTATTACAAAGATGGTAATTCAGCTTTTGAAGCTTTCAAGAAGGGCGATGCCGATATCAGGCAAGAAAGTGATCCGGTTCTGTGGTCAACTGCCTATAATTTCCCGGCCGCAAAAGATGGTCGTGTAAAGCTTGAAACTTACGTCGCCAAATTGCCAGCACCCGCGTTCGGATTTGGTTTCAACACGCGTAAAGCCATATTCTCGGATGTGCGCGTGCGGGAGGCATTAACTTATGCCTTTGATTTTGAATGGGCCAATGCCAACCTTTTTGCAGGGTTGGATAAGCGCATTTATGGCTATTATTCTGGTTCTATGATGTCGTCTTTGGGCAAGAAGGCTGAAGAGGCGGAGCTTTCGGTGCTAGGCGACGCAGCTAAAACTTTGCGACCGGACATGTTGGACGGCACTTACAAATTACCAGTTTCCGACGGCTCTGGGCATGACCGCAAACTGCTAAAAAAAACGATTGATTTGCTGGCAGCGGCGGGATGGAAAGTGACAGACGCTGGATTGATCAATGGAATGGGTGAAGCACTCGCTTTTACGATTACCATTCAAAATCCTGAGCAAGAAAAGATCGCGCTGCACTTTCAACGCACCCTCCAGCTGATCGGCGTAAAGGTTGAGGTCAAGAAAGTTGACGACACAGCCTTCAAGCAACTGCAAACGACTTATGACTACGATATGATCCCGATGTCGATTTACAATTCCTTATCGCCCGGCAATGAGCAGACACTATATTTTGGGTCTTATGGTCGTGAAACGCAGGGCACGCGCAACTATTCAGGCATAGCTGATCCGGCGGTGGATCATGCTATTGAAGCCATGCTGCGCGCCAAGGGCCAAGCTGAATTTGAGGCCGCCGTGCATGCTGAAGATCGGCTTTTGGTTTCAGGGTTTTATATGGTGCCCCTTTATGCGGTGGATCAGTGGGTTGGCCGATGGTCACGCATTGGTTCAAATCCCGCCGACAAGCAACCTTTGGCGGGCTTTGAAACCACTACTTTATGGTTTGAAAACAAATGAAGATTGAAGTTGTGTCCGACATTATTTGCCCTTGGTGTTTTCTTGGAAAGCGACGCTTAAACAAAGCTTTGTCTCTCATTCCAGAGATTTTAGCTGAGGTTATTTGGCGACCGTTTTTCTTGGATCCGTCTATTCCCGCTGAGGGATTGAGCCGCGAAAAATATATGAAAGACAAGTTCGGTAACCGTGATTTGAAGGCGATGCACAAACCTCTAGAAGAGGCTGGTGCAAAGGACGGCGTGCCTTATCATTTCGACAAAATCACCCGCACACCCAACACGCTGGATGCGCACCGTTTGATCCGCTGGGCCAAACAGGCGGGCAAACAACAAGCCGTGGTTGAGGCCCTATTCGTGGCCTATTGGCGCGATGGCAAGGATGTGGGTGATCACAAAGTTCTGGCTGAACTAGCCACGTTCGTCGGCATGGACGGCAAAGAAATATCTATTCTGCTGTCACAAGAAACGGACAAGCGCGAGGTGATGGAAGAAGTTGAGAAGGCCTATCAACTTGGCGTGCAAGGTGTGCCCACTTTCATCATCGACAACAAATACGGTGTGTCGGGTGCGCAGGAGGCCGAGGCCTTGGCGGATATGATACGACAAGTGGTGGCAAAGTCTTAAGCCGCCAATTTCACCAAATTCTGCAACAACAGCCGCGTCCCCTTAAGTCGCTGCGCCGCTGTGGACCATTCGCGCAGTAATACTAGGCTCATATCTGGCCGTAGTTTTGCCAGCGTGCCCTGCCCTGAAATCCACTGCACCAAGGCCGAAGGATTTGGGAATATACCTTTGCGAAATGCCACTGTTGCACCCTTGGGCCCGGCATCGACTTTTTCAACATTGGCGCCACGGCAAAGAAGTTTGATTGAAACGATGTCCAGCAAATGGTCAACTTCCTCGGGCTTTTTGCCGAAGCGGTCATGCAGCTCTGCGGCAAAGGCATC
This sequence comes from Hyphomicrobiales bacterium, assembly GCA_043757845.1. Lineage (GTDB taxonomy): Bacteria > Pseudomonadota > Alphaproteobacteria > Rhizobiales > Aestuariivirgaceae > Aestuariivirga. The sequence goes on from JAYVOQ010000059.1 coordinate 63,673, forward strand.
AAGATCATTTTGATCGTGGAAATCTGAAAGGCGACGATACAGGCCCAGACGAGCTTGCAAATCTTCAACATAGCTTTCGGGGATGAGCACAGACGTTCCGATGTTAATCGACGGCGACCATTGGCCTTCGCTTTCGGCTTCAGAGCCGCCCTCACGCATGGCAGCCACGGCTTCTTCCAACATTTGTTGGTAAAGTTCAAAGCCCACTTCACGGATATTGCCATGTTGTTCTTCGCCCAACAAATTACCTGCGCCGCGGATATCAAGGTCATGGCTGGCAAGGTTAAAACCTGCCCCTAGTGAATCGAGCGACTGCAACACTTTCAATCTTCGCTCTGCGGTGGCGGTGAGTTGTTTTCCCGAAGGCGTGGTGAACAGCGCATAAGCGCGTTGCTTAGAGCGGCCCACGCGACCGCGCAGTTGATAAAGCTGGGCGAGGCCAAACATGTCGGCGCGGTGGATGACGAGTGTGTTTGCCGTTGAAATATCCAGACCAGATTCGACGATGGTGGTGGAGAGCAAGACGTCAAACGCGCGGTCATAAAATCCGGTCATAATGTCTTCAAGTTCAGTTGGCGGCATTCGGCCGTGGGCGGTGCGGAATTTAACTTCCGGCACCATTTCGCGCAGGAATTCCGCAATCTCGTCCAAATCAACAATGCGAGGCACAACATAGAAACTCTGGCCGCCGCGGAAATGTTCGCGTAACAGATGCTCACGCACAACAATGGGATCAAAGGGCGCGATATAAGTGCGCACAGCCAAACGATCCAGCGGTGGCGTGGTGATTAGTGACATCTCACGAATGCCGGAAAGGGCCAGTTGCAATGTGCGTGGGATAGGTGTGGCAGAAAGCGTCAACACATGCACATTGGCACGCATTTGTTTCAGTCGTTCTTTATGCTTCACGCCGAAGTGTTGTTCTTCATCGATGATCATCAACCCAAGATCGCGGAACTTAATGCTGTTTGCCAAAAGCGCATGAGTGCCGATCACAATGTCAACGCTGCCATCGGTAAGGCCGGTCTTGGTCAATTCCATGTCCTTGCGCGGCACTAAGCGTGACGCTTGTCCAATGCGCAAAGGCAGGCCCTTAAAACGTTCTGTAAAAGTCTTGAAGTGCTGCCGTGATAAAAGTGTTGTTGGCACAACCACGGCCACCTGCTTACCGCTATAGGCCGCAACAAAAGTGGCCCTTAACGCTACTTCGGTTTTACCGAAACCGACATCGCCGCAAATCAGGCGGTCCATCGGTTTGCCGGATTGCAAGTCATCCAGTACGGCTTCGATGGACGTGAGTTGATCTTCCGTTTCTTCATAGGGGAAACGCGCACAGAATTCGTCAAAGGCACCCTCGGCAGGGCTGAACACGTCACCAGCACGCAGTTCACGCGCCGCAGCAGTTTTTATAAGATCACCCGCAATTTCTCTGATGCGTTGCTTAAGTTTAGATTTCTTGGCTTGCCATGCGCCTCCACCCAACCTGTCAAGCAGAACGCCATCACCTTCAGTACCATAGCGTGAGAGCAATTCGAGATTCTCAACGGGCAGAAAAAGCCTGGCGTTATCGGCATAAACCAACAGCAAACAATCATGCGGAGCGGCTTGAACTTCGATCGTGCGCAAACCTTCAAAACGACCGATGCCATGATCAACATGCACCATTAAATCACCGGGCGAGAGTGCGGAAAGTTCTGATAGAAAATCCGCCGCCTTCTTGGCTTTGCGGGCGCGGCGCACCAATCTGTCACCCAGAATGTCTTGCTCTGAAATGATGGCAAGGCCGGGGGCTTCAAAACCTTGTTCCAATGGGAAGGTGATGATGCCAGCGATCGTGGTTTCCAGCTTCGCGGCATCTGCCCAATTGCGAAGTGTAACCAGCGGCGCAAGTTCGTGATCACGCAAAATGGTGCCAAGGCGTTCGGCTGAACCATCTGACCAACAGGCGATCAGCGTTCGCACGTGGGCTTTGCGTAGATCCTCCGTATGCAGACGAACAGCGTCATAGATGAGGCCCTGCCCGGCACTGCGTTCAGCGGCAAAGCTTCGGCCCTGTTTGCCGCTGCAAGAAATTGCGCTGGAGCTGGGGCTGCCGAAAGGTGATTGCTCAAATAGAGTTTGGTCGGCCGCAAGTGTCTTCCACTCTTGCGGCGCAACATACAACCGATCGGGGGGTAACGGCTTATAAGGTGCGGCACCAAAGGTCTGCTTGGCCAGCGCCTCGCGCCGCGCATCGTGATATTCGCTCACTTGCTCATGGCGGGCCGTCATACTGGCTTGCGCCTCGGTTCCTAAAAACCACACGGCATTTGGCAGATAATCAAACAAGGTTTCCAGATTTGGCGAAAACAGCGGAACCCAATGTTCCATGCCTTGATAGCGTCGGCCACTGGTGATGCTTTCATAGAGGGGATCATTCAAATCCATGCCGCCAAAAGCTTGAGCGTAGGCTGTGCGAAACTGCCCAATCGTTGCAGCATTCAGAGCCACTTCACTGGCCAGATTGAGATACAACTCTTTAATTTGGTCGGTAGAGCGTTGTGATCTGGCATCGAAGCTTCTAATGCTTTCAAGTGTCTCACCGAAGAAATCAAGCCGTACGGGCTGTTCGAAACCCGGCGGGAAAAGATCAATCAAGCCGCCGCGAATGGCGAAATCGCCGCTTTCAACCACCGTGCCAACACGCGAATAACCGTTGTTCGCCAGAAAAAGTTGAAGTTCATCGCCTTTAATGCGCATGCCAGGTTTGGCTACGTAAGTTGATTTTGCAATCACATCGCGCGGCAACACGCGCTGCAACACGGCGTTGACAGTCGTCAGCAAAAGAAAGGGTTGATTATAACTTTTTTGCAATGTGGACAGTGTGGCCAATCTTCGCGCAAGAATATCTGCCGAAGGAGATATGCGGTCATAAGGCAAGCAATCCCAAGCTGGGAACCTGAGGGTCTTTAGTTCAGGCGCAAAATAGGCGAGTTGCTCTTCCAACAAAGCCATGTGAGCATCATCGCGGCACACATGAACTAAACCACGAGTTCCTGCCTGCGCGGCCATTTGCGGCAACAACAGAGCTGCCTGGCCCTCAACCAAATTCGAGAGCAAATGGTGACCGGGCCGTTTTATGTGGTGTTCAATGGTGGAAAGCAAAGTCATTCATTTGTCTCAGGTCTGAAGGCCAAGATATGGTCCAACATGGGACTTGCAAGGTGTTGCGGCACAATATCTTGGTTGGTGAGCCACGCCAGCAAATCTTGGTCTGGGATGTCCAACAGAACGGCAAACTGCTCCAGTTCCGTTGCGGACATGCGTTGTAAATTCTGCACAGCAAAGCCTCCGACCACAAGGTCCATTTCCTTGATTCCACGGTGGGTAGCGCGCCATAGCAGGCGTTTGCGGATAGTTTCGAGATCATTGGACATAGGCCGCCTCTTAAACGCGCCGCGCTTGCGCTGCAAGAATTAGACACGCTAAATGGCGCAGATGCGACCAGATGTTCTCAACCCCCTATTTGCAGAACTCACCAGCCTGAAAGGCATTGGCGAGAAGTTGGGAAAATTGTTGCAGAACCTGCTGCGGGGAGCGGCGGGGCCGGCGCGAATGGTGGATGCTTTGGTGCATTTGCCGTCGGGCGTAATTGATCGGCGCTTCCGCTGCACCATCTCACAACTACTTATACAAGGTGTTGCCACATTAGAGGTGACGATTGGCCGCCATAAGGCACCGCCGCGTGGCTCGCGCCTGCCCTACCGCGTAGAGGCGTTCGATGACACCGGGCGGATGTCACTAGTATTTTTTGCAGCCCACAGTGAGCACATGCAACGCCACTATCCTGAAGGAGAGAAACGTTTCATTTCGGGCGAGATCAATTGGTTTAATAATGAAGCACAGATGAACCATCCGGATTATGTATTGAATGGTGATGAATTTGCAAAGATGCCACAACTTGAGCCTGTTTATCCGCTCACGGCGGGCATCACCAATAAGGTCATGCGGCGTGTTGCAACAGATGCGTTGACGCGCTTGCCGCAACTGGCTGAATGGCAAGATGCCGTTTGGTTGGCCAAACAAGGCTGGCCAACATTTTCTGAATCACTCCAAATGGCGCATCATCCGATAGCGTCTGAAATTGCACCGTTGCAAGCGCCACTGCGGCAAAGACTTGCTTATGATGAGTTGCTGGCCAATCAACTGGCATTGGTTCTGGTGCGATCGCAAATGAAACGCGAGATCGGAAGAAGCCTACATAGTAATAGTACTGGTCAGTTGCGGGAAGCGATCATCACGGCGCTGCCCTATAGCCTCACAGAGGCTCAGCAGATGGCTTTGGCTGAAATTTTAGCAGACTTGCGCTCACCTGAAAGAATGATGCGATTGTTGCAGGGCGATGTGGGTTCTGGAAAAACTGTCGTGGCCCTGTTGGCTTTGGCCACGGGTGTCGAATCGGGTGCGCAAGGCGCTCTCATGGCTCCTACTGAAATTTTGGCGCGGCAACACTTCAGCGGATTATCAAAACTTGTGGCCCACACGCGGTTACGTATGGCGCTGTTAACCGGGCGCGAAAAAGGAAAAGTGCGTGCGGAAGTTCTTGGTGCCTTGGCGTCAGGAGAGATTGATATTCTCATTGGAACTCACGCCCTTTTTCAAGAGGGCGTTACGTTTAATGACTTGGCTTTGGTCGTGATTGATGAACAACATCGTTTTGGCGTGCATCAACGCTTAGCATTGCAATCCAAGGCGAGAGGTGTTGCGGATCTATTGGTCATGACGGCAACACCTATACCGCGCACGCTGGCCCTAACGGTTTACGGTGATATGGATGTTTCGAAGTTAACCGAAAAGCCTGCGGGGCGATTGCCAATTGATACACGGGTGATGCCAGTCAGTCGCATGGATGAGATCATCTCTGGTCTGGCACGCAGCATTGTTGGGGGGGCGAGGGCTTATTGGGTTTGTGCCTTGGTGGAAGAAAGTGAGAAGGTGGATTTGGCAGCTGCACAGGCGAGGTTTGAAGATTTATCGCAACACTTTCCCGGTCAAGTTGGGCTGGTGCATGGACGCATGAAGGGCGCTGAGAAGGATGCTGTGATGGCGGATTTTAAAGCGGGAAAGCTTTCGCTTCTGGTTGCCACCACCGTGATTGAAGTTGGCGTTGATGTGCCTGAAGCCAGCATCATGGTGATTGAAAATGCCGAGCGCTTTGGCCTATCACAGCTGCATCAGTTACGTGGGCGCGTGGGTCGAGGCACGGCAAAATCGTCTTGCATTCTGCTCTATCAAGAGCCACTTGGCGAAACAGCACGACAACGGCTTTCCATTATGCGCGAAACTGAAGACGGCTTTCGCATCGCTGAGGAAGATTTGAGTTTACGCGGCGCAGGCGAGATGTTGGGCACGGCGCAATCTGGTATTCCATTATTCAAGTTGGCAGATTTGTCTGTACACGGAGACTTACTGCAAGCTGCACGCGATGATGCTAGTCTGATTTTGGCGCGTGATTCTGAATTGTCATCACCGCGTGGCCAAGCTCTGCGAAACCTACTTTATTTATTTGAACGCGATGTTGCTATTAGGCTTTTGTCTTCCGGATAGATCGTTTGGAACGCTTTGTTTCTAACGCAGACGGCAATGGTTTATCTGGAAATACCAGTCCCATCGAAATCACCAGCTTCAAGCCATCTTCGACGCTGATGTTGAGTATCTTAACGTTGTTGCAATCGACAAAAAATACATAGCCTCCCGTTGGGTTTGGCGTGGTTGAAATATAAACGGAATACATTTTGCGCCCAGTCTCAAGGCCCACTTCTCTGCCATCAACCTCGCGTGAAATAAAAGCCGGTGACCAGATCCCTTTGCGCGGCCATTCCACCAGACATACTTGCCTGAACGACGTGCCCTGATCTGAAAATAACGTTTCAAAAATCTGTTTCGATCCCTTGTAGAGTGACCGCACCACAGGTGTTGAATTTAAAAGTTTATCCCACAGCCCAAGTAATGTGCGACCCACAAGGTTTGCCGCAAGAAAGCCCACCAGTGTTATAAATATAATTGCAACAATAAGACCGAAACCCGGAATTTTAAACGGCAAATACGTGTCGGGAATATACGCAACGGGAATCATCGGTTTTACAAGGCTGTCAAATTTTTCGATAAACCAAAGTGTTGCCCAAAGTGTGATCGCGGCAGGTGCAATGATTACCAGACCAGTGAAAAAATAGCGCCTCAAGCGCGGAAATCTCGCAGTACGCGACGCTAGTTTTGGTTTTTCAATATTCATAATTGTGTGATGGCAGTGTGTGGCCTGCAATTCAAGTGTTGGCGGTTGTTATTGACTTTGATCCGTTGGGTTTTGTTCATTCCAAACGCGGGCGCGTGCTTCTGCTTCAATGCGCGTCTCTTCTGTTGCGGCAAACCGCAATTCGGTCAACCGTTCGTGAATCTCTGGATTTTCTTCGGTGCGGACTGATTGAGCTGCTACAATATACCAAGTGAGTGCTTTGGTATCATCCTTGGGCACGATTTCGCCTTTGGCGCAGAGTTCGCCCATGTAGGCTGCGGCTTCCGCAGAGTGCTTGCGAATTGCGGCGTTCAGCCATTTCAAACCTTGCTGGGGGTTTTCCTTGATGCCCTCGCCCTCAATCGTCATTACCGCAAGCCCATAGAAGGCGCGCGGATGACCATAGTTAGTCGCCATTTGCATATAGGTGCGGGCCGCAGCTTGGGGGTTAGCTTTTAACTTTGTCTCAGGAATGCCCGAACGTAAATCATCGGCGACACGAATTTTGGCATCCACCATGATGCGCAGTCGGTAAGGATCTTGTTCATCTGGATTGAATTGTTCAGATACACGTTGAAAATAAGAGAACGAAATTGCGGGGTCAAATTGCACACCACGTCCAAGCCGATACATATGGCCAAGATACCAATCCGCCACCATGTTGCCTTCCTCCGAGGAGCGCAGAAATGCGCTTCTCGCGCGGGCATAATCTCCCTTGGCATAGGCATCACGGCCTTGCTTTAGATCATTGGTCCAAAACGGGGTGATATCCAGTTTAGGTAAATGCAAATCAGGATG
>JAYVOQ010000060.1:0-26408 GCA_043757845.1 Hyphomicrobiales bacterium
TGCCTCAGTCGTTGTGGCGCTGCCGTGTAAAACTTGGCCCATAGTGCATCCCTCCATTCAACGGAAAATATTACACCATCAAATGTCGGGACCAAACAAATAGGGTGTGAATAACTTAACTATTCGCTATTTACTATTCGCTGCTCGCTTTATCACACGCACATGGCCAAAAAATTGAAATATGACTGCCTGAAATGCCCCGGCTATTGCTGTTCTTACCCTATCATTGAAGTGAAGGACCGCGATGCCGCGCGCATTGCCAAGCACTTTAATTTGCCTTTGGAAAAGGCTGAGAAAAAGTATTTCAAATCAGCCCATGGCTATAAGCGCATTATGAAACGCAGGGTTGATCCCCATTTTGGCAAAATCTGCCAGTTCTTTGATACGGATGCGCGGCGCTGCTCTATTTATGAAGCGCGGCCCTTCCCGTGCAAAGACTTCCCCGGTGAAGATAACTGCGGGTATTATGATTTCTTAGCATTTGAGCGTTTGGCACAGAAGGACAAAGTCTTCATCTCAACAACTGATCATAAAGAAAATTAAATCTTTGCCCTTTCGGTATCACACGTGGGCAGGTGAATGGCGTTTGGCAGCGTTTGGATTTCGGCACTTGTCATGCAAAGCCTCAAGCCAGCTTTGGAAGCTCCTATTGTCAGCACGTTGATTTCCGTTGTGGCGCTGAAGGTTCCAAAATTTGTGAGAAGTCTTTCCGCCGACCATGCAGGATCTATTTTAAGCAAAGCTTGTTTGGCTTGTTCGGCTTCTTCAGACTTTCCCAAATAAGCGGCATCCATCGCTAAAAAATCATTGTTGATCGCGGCTGTTTTCGCTGCTTCTTTGGCATAGTCATATGACCTTGCGAAATCACCGGCATAGAAGAGCGCCGTATAGAGGGAGGTGTTATACCAGTAGGGATAATTCGGGTTCAGACTGAGTGCCCTGTTCAAATTGATCACGGCAAGTTCGGATTGACCAGACTGAACCAAAGGCAAACTGGTCATTACTAAGATATCGGCATTGTTTGGAGCAAGCGCCAAGGCACGCGTTGTCTCGGCCGCCATTTTCGATTGCTCGTGTAGCAGCGAATAGGCTTGCGCCAACGCTGCATGGGCTTCACCGTCATCGGGGTCTAGGCTCTCTGCTAATTTCGCTTCATTGAGCATTTTCGGCAAAGCTGTATCGGCAAATTCAAGGCCGTAGAGAACTTTCAATAAATTGGTCCAAGCTAAACCAATGTGGGCTCGTGCAAAGTTGGGGTCAATTACGAGTGCGCGGGAAAACATTTCGTCGGCTTGCGGCAAAGTCTCTGGGCTCATGTGGTGTGACGCTTCAAGGCCAGCTTGATAAGCTTCATAGGCGCTCCATGATTGTGGCGGCTTACGTCTGGTGAGGCTTCGCTCATTGACTGCCGCTGCGGCATCATGGCCTAAAATAGAGGTGGCGATACGGTTGGTGACTTCAGCTTCAACGGCAAATAAATCGTCGCCTTGCCGCTCAAATCGCTCCGCCCAAATATGAATGTTAGTTGCGGTGTTGATCAGCTGCGCCGTGGCTCGAATGCGGCCGGGAAGAGCCTCAACGCTGCCTTCTAAAACATATTTTACGTTCAGCTCACGACCAAGTGCATGAATATCCACTGGCTTGCCTTTGTAGATTTGCGTTGAACTGCGGGCGATGACCGCAAAATCTTTGGAATGCGACAGGTCAGTGATAACGTCTTCTGTCATCATATCTGCGAATTTGTCACCCTTCGGATCGTTACCCAAATTGTTAAAAGGAAGCACTGCGATGGCAGGAAGTTCGACGGGCTTAAGGGCGGGACGAAGAATTAAAACTAAAACAAAAAGTGCAACACCCATGGCTGCCGCAGCGGCGAAACCCCATATTTTGTTTTTTGAATGCAGGGTTTCAAAAGGTTTGCTTTTGATATTTATAATGCTCGGCTGAAAAATATAGCCGCGCTTGGGCAGGGTTTTGATGATTGTCCGACCCGCGTCTTCAATGGCTTTGCGGATTTCAGTGATACACTGCACAAGGCTGTCATCAGTCACTGCAACATCAGGCCAGACTGACGCTAAGAGTTGCTCCTTGGTGACAACCTTACCAGCATTTTCGTACAAAACTTTTAGCACAGCCATCGATTGCGGGCGCAACAGCGTGACGGAATCAGCACTAAAGCCGACAGCACCGCGCTCCCAGTCAATAGTTAGCTGACGGATCGATGATGTAGCTGCTTCGGACATAAAAATGCATTCTCCCAAATATCATATCGCATTTTTTTCGCTTTTTTGAAAGGAGTGGCTTTGGTTTCGTCAGAATATCGGAAGTTTTCGCGACGTTGTCATGATAGACTAATTGGTTTCAAGCATCATGACGCCACTGAGGGGCAGGCAGTTTGCGGTGGAACAAAAGGTGGTAAGTTAATTTTACCGCTGTTTTTTATCGCAGATTTGATTTGTGGCCGGTAGATCTCCCGGTCGGCCACAAACTGCAAGTGAGGGCGTTTGGTTACCTGTCTATTGTGATCAAACGCCCCAAACTGGCATTGAATTCCAAAGTTTCGCATGGGCGAAACATTGGATAATCAAGGTCTACCTCTTAAGTTCATCGCCCCCGGTAACTTAAAGGTAGGCCTTGATAATTCCAATAAAGTCTACGGCCTTCAGGGAAGCTCCGCCTACAAGCGCACCATTCACGTTGGGCACGCTCATCAATTCTGCCGCATTGCTTGGTTTAACAGAACCGCCATAAAGTATGCGCGTGACAGCACCCTCTCCGCCCATCACTTTAGCAAGCTCAGCGCGGATGTGACTATGGGCCTCCTCTATTTCCTTAACGGTAGCAGTGAGGCCAGTGCCAATGGCCCACACAGGCTCATAGGCAACAACGCTGTTGGCGGCCGTTGCACCGGCTGGAATCGATCCTTTAAGTTGCTCTGTTAAGACGCCTAGGGTCTTGCCACTTTTGCGTTCTTCCAAAGTTTCACCGATACAGATGATAGCGATGAGGCCCGCCTTATGGGCCGCAAGCGCCTTGGCTCGAACCATTGCATCGGTTTCTTTGTGATTGGTGCGGCGTTCCGAATGACCCACGATAACAGCGGTGCAGCCCGCATCTTTCAGCATATCAGGGGAGATATCGCCTGTGTGCGCCCCTGAAGGGGCGGCATGGCAATCTTGCCCGCCAAGTTTAACTTTAGACCCCTTCATCACCGATTTGGCTCGGCGAATTAGCGTGGCGGGCGGGCAAATCATGATGTCAGCTTTAAGTTTCACATCACGCAGCATTCCGGCCAACAGCCGGGGCTCGCGCAGCGCTGCGGTGGTGCCGTTCATTTTCCAGTTGCCAGCGACAAGGGGGCGGATGGTCATTTGATTATCCTTATTTATTGGTTTTGAGGCTCTCTAGCAAAGCCAACCTGCACTTGCGAGAGAAAATGCACGTCCCTATAAGCCTTCCACGGGCGATTTGGCCCGTTTCCAAATGAAGGACTGAAGATGTTAGAATCCATGCGCAATCTTGCCAAAACTCTGCCTGCAAAAATTTTGCTGGGCTTATTGGTGCTGGCTTTTGGTGTTTGGGGCATTTCGGGTATTGCGGGCTCAGCGTTTGAATCGGCACTGTCTCTTACAGGCTGGGGTCCGAAAGATTTGGCGCAAGTGGGTGCCATCACCATCAATGGTGACCAGTTTACGCGCGATTTGCAGCGCCAAATCAAAACCTTTGCGGCACAGTCTGGCCAGTCCATTACGATGGCCGATGCCCATAAATTTGGTATCGATACGCAAGTTTTAGATAACATGGTTGCGCAAGCTGCCGTTGCGGGCACGGCCAGCAAACTGAAGCTTGCCGTTTCGCAGCAAGTGATCACAAGTGAACTTGCGGGAAACAAATCATTCCAGAACAATAAGGGCCAGTTCGATAAGATTGCTTTCGCGCGGGTTCTGCAAAACAATAATCTGTCTGAGGCTGGCTATTTTGATATGCAGATACGGGCCCATACAGAAAGTGCGGTGCTTGACGCTGCCGCCGCGCAGGCCACTTTGCCGAAAACTTTTACACAGGCCATTGGTCAATATGAAGGCGAAACGCGCGATGTGAAATACTTCGATGTTTCGGCCAGCGATGCCGATGTGACAAAGCCAACGGATACCGAATTGGAAGCGCAATATAAGAAATCTCCCGACGCTTATACTGCACCTGAATATCGCACGGCAGCACTGATCACCGTTGATACGAAATCGCTGGCGGCAACGCAGACGGTTTCTGCAGAAGATATGCAGGTGGGCTATGATAAGTATCAGAAAGACTATTTCACGCCTGAAAAACGTTCAATCATTCAAGTGACGTTCCCGTCGCTGGACGCGGCCAAGAAAGCTAAAGAGCGTATTGTAGCTGGCGAAGATCTATTAAAAATTGCTGGCGAGATGAACCTAAAGGAAGCTGACGTGACTTTGGTGGACAAAGTTAAGCAAGATTTCCTTGACCCAAAAATTGCCGATGCGGCTTTTGCTTTGTCCGAAGGCCAAGTGAGTGAACCTATTCAAGGTGGACTAGCAATTGCCTTGCTTAAAGCCACGAAGGTTACCGTCGCAAAGCAACCTTCTCTAGCGGAAATAAAAGATGAGCTTACGCAACGGCTACAATTGGAAAAGGCTAAGTTGCAGTTGCAACAAGTTTACAACGACGTTGAAGATGCCCGTGCGCAAAGCATGAAGTTTGAGGATATTGCCAAAAAGACCGGATTAACATTTACTTTGCTGCCGCCGATTTCTGCTTCAGCACAAGATCAAACGGGTAAAGATCTTAGTACAGTTGCAAAGGCTGATGTTTTGAAAGCAATCTTCTCAAGCGACGTTGGTGTTGAGAGTGATGCGATTGGCGGTTCTGATGGATACACATGGTATGATGTGCGCTCGGTTGTGCCTTCTGCCTTGAAACCCCTTGAGCAAGTTCACAATCAGCTGGTTCAAGATGTTACCAATCAGCGCATTCGAAAAGCAGCGATCGAAAAGGCTTTAAAGGTGGTTGATGGACTGAAAGCCGGAAAGTCAATTGATGCGGCCGCGCAGGAAGCTGGTGCGCCAGTGAAATCGACTGCGGGGCTTAAGCGCAATCAACAAACAGCAGAAATAGATGGCCCTGCACTTGCCGCCGCTTTTTCAGTTATTGACCAAGGTTTTGCAGCCGCACCAGGCGGAGACGGCAAAACGGCGCGTGTGATGCAAATTGTGAAGGTTGTAGTCCCAAGTGTGATGGCCACATCCCCGGAATTAGATCAGATAAAACAGCAACTAAAATCTTCTTTTGACAGTGACTTGCGCAGCGGTTTGGTGGCCAGTCTTAAGAAGCAGATCGGTGTGAAAATTAATGACGCGCTGTGGAAACAGAATACGGGTGGCGATGCGCCTTCAGTTGAGTGAAAACGATGTTGCTTTCACCCGATTATGAATCATTTGCCCGCGCCTATGAAGCGGGCAAGGCCCAAGTTTTGTCTACAAGGCTGGTAGCGGATTTGGAAACGCCAGTTTCAGCCATGCTCAAGCTTTCGCGCAATGCACGCTATTCGTTCTTGCTGGAGTCGGTTGAAGGTGGGGCCGTGCGCGGTCGCTATTCAATCATTGGGATGAATCCCGATTTAATTTGGAAAGTGGCAAAGGGCAAAGTTTCGATCAATCGCAAAGCCCTTGCAGATGACAAGTCCGGCTTTGTTGTAACCGAGGCCAGCCCGCTCGCGTCACTTCGCGCCTTGCTGGCCGAAAGTCGCATTGAACTGCCGGAAGATGCCCCGCCTATGGCTGCTGGCGTGTTCGGTTATCTGGGATACGACATGGTGCGGTTTATGGAAGAATTGCCGCAACCCAACCCTGATGTGCTGGGTGTGCCTGATGCGATGATGATCCGGCCCACGGTGATGGCTATATTTGATAGCGTGAAGGATGAGGTAACGGTTACAGCACCCATATATTTTGATGCTGGCGTGACTGCGCGGGCGGCCTATGCGCGCGCTTCTGAGCGCGTTTCGGAAGTGGTGGACGCACTTGACCGTCCGATTGATTTAGTTTTGCGAGACAGTGATGCGCCATCAATTGCGCCAACATTGTCCAACACCCCTCCTGACGATTATAAGACCATGGTGTTGAAGGCTAAAGATTACATTGCTGCTGGTGATATTTTCCAAGTTGTTCTGTCGCAACGGTTCGAAAGCGCATTCACGTTGCCCCCGTTCGCGCTTTACCGTGCTTTACGGCGCGTGAACCCCTCACCATTTTTGTATTATTTGGATTTTGACTCATTTGCGGTGGTGGGTTCTTCTCCTGAAATTCTGGTGCGAGTGCGGGATGGTAAAGTTTCTATTCGTCCGATTGCAGGCACGCGGCGGCGTGGTGCAACGCCAACTGAAGATAAAGCCTTGGCGGATGAGTTATTAGCTGACCCGAAAGAACGCGCCGAACATTTGATGCTGCTGGATTTGGGCCGCAACGATGTGGGGCGCGTGGCGGAGATTGGTTCCATCAAGGTCACCGATAAGTTCATTCTCGAATACTATTCGCAAGTGATGCATATTGTTTCAAACGTTGAAGGCAAACTGGACCGGAAACACGATATTGTTGATGCGTTGGTTGCGGGCTTTCCAGCAGGCACAGTTTCTGGTGCACCCAAAGTGCGGGCCATGGAAATTATTGACGAGTTAGAAGTTCATAAGCGCGGAATTTATGGTGGCTGCGTGGGCTATTTTGGTGCCAACGGAGAGATGGATACTTGCATTGTGTTGCGCACAGCCATTGTGAAAGATGGCAAGATGTATGTGCAAGCCGGTGCTGGTGTGGTGGCCGACAGTGTTCCTGAAAGTGAACTGCAAGAATGTGTGAACAAAGCCAAAGCTCTATTTCGCGCAGCCGAAGAAGCGGTGCGCTTTGCAGGCCGCGCCGGGAGGGGGCAATGATCATCCTCATCGATAATTATGATAGCTTCACGTGGAATCTTTATCATTATTTGGGTGATCTGGGTGCCGAGACTGTGGTTCACCGCAACGATAAAATTTCAGTGGGTCAAGTGATGTCTGCCAGACCAGAAGCAATTGTTATTTCGCCCGGTCCCGGTGTGCCGTCTCAAGCCGGAATTATTATCGATCTGGTCAAAGAAGCCGCAGGCAAAATTCCGGTGTTTGGTGTTTGCTTAGGCCTTCAGGCGATTGGCGAAGCATTTGGCGGCCAAGTTATCCGCGCGCCATCACAAATGCATGGCAAAGTTTCTGCGGTGAAGCATGATAGCAAGGGCGTGTTTGCGTCCCTGCCCCAAGATTTTTCCGCAACGCGTTATCACTCGCTGATTGTAGACCGCGCAACGCTTCCTGTTGAGCTGGAAGTGACGGCGGAGACAGACGGCCTCATCATGGGGTTGCAGCACAAAACGATGAATGTTCACGGTGTGCAGTTTCACCCAGAGAGTATTGCTTCGGAACATGGCCACAAGATTTTGAAGAATTTTTTGGTTGCTGCAAAGGTCAAACATGGCTGAACTTAAACCCTTCATTGCTAAAGCTGCCAATGGGCAGGCCCTCACCCGCCAAGAAGCACGTGAAGCTTTTGGCATTATTATGTCTGGCGAGGCCACGCCCTCGCAGATAGCTGGGTTTCTGATGGCCCTGCGCGTGCGTGGTGAAACGGTAGAAGAAATTACCGGTGCTGTAGAAATTATGCGCGAGAAGATGTTGCCGGTCGTTGCCCCTTTGGGTGCCATTGATATTGTAGGCACGGGTGGGGATGCATCGGGTTCGTATAACATTTCAACTTGTGCGGCTTTTATTGCGGCAGGCGCAGGGTTGAAGGTGGCCAAGCATGGCAACCGGGCACTGTCATCCAAATCTGGCGCTGCCGATGTGTTGATGGCCTTGGGTGTGAAAATAGATATCCCGCCCGAGAAAATTTCACGCTGCATTTCTGAGGTAGGTTTGGGCTTTATGTTTGCTCCGGCTCATCATTCCTCCATGAAGCATGTGGGGCCAACGCGAGTTGAACTTGGCACGCGCACGATTTTTAATCTGCTTGGGCCGCTATCCAACCCAGCAGGTGCAAAGAGGCAGGTTACTGGCGTATTTTCAAAGAGTTGGGTTGAACCTCTCGCGCATGTTCTGAAGAACTTAGGCAGTGAGGCCTGCTGGATTTGCTATGGCGAAGGCGGCGTGGATGAAATAGTACCTACGGGCACAACTTGGATTTCAGAGTTAAAGAGCGGCCAAATCCGTTCGTTTGAATTGACACCCGAAGCGGCGGGTTTGCGGCGCTCAAACTTTGCGGAATTGAAGGGCGGCGAAGCCAGCCACAATGCCGAGGCTTTGTTTAGCGTTTTGAACGGTATGCCTTCGGCATTTTCAGACGCAGCAACAATGACGGCGGGTGCTGCCTTGGTGGTTGCCGGCAAAGCGGATGACATCAAGTCTGGTGTACTTATAGCGCGAGATGCGCTGGGATCAGGCGCAGCCAAAAAAACTTTGTTTGGGCTCATTGAGGTTTCAAACAGCTGATGGCCACTATTCTTGATAAGATTGCTGCCTATAAACGCGATGAGGTAATTGCTGCGAAAAATCTTCTGTCGGCGCAAGCGATGCATGAGCAAGTGGCAAAGGCCTTGCCGGTGCGGGGTTTCTATAGCGCTCTTAAAACTAAACTTGCGCAAGGTCAGTATGGGTTGATTGCTGAGATTAAGAAAGCTTCACCATCGAAGGGTCTGATCCGCGCAGACTTTGATCCGCCTGCACTTGCCAAAGCCTATGAGGATGGTGGCGCGGCTTGCCTATCAGTTCTCACTGATGCGCCATCCTTTGAGGGTGCGCCAGGTTTTTTAAGTGCGGCACGGAACGCTTGCGCCCTGCCCTGTTTGCGCAAAGATTTTATTCTCGACACTTATCAAGTTTTGCAAGCGCGTGCTTGGGAGGCTGATTGCATTTTGTTGATCATGGCGATGATTGATGATGGCTTGGCAGCAGAACTTGAATCAACGGCAGTTGAGTTGGGTATGGATGTGTTAGTTGAAGTGCACGATGAGCCTGAACTTCACCGCGCCTTAAAACTCCGTGCACGGATGATTGGAATTAACAATCGCAATCTCCACACTTTCGAGACAAAATTGGAAACAACAGAACTGCTTGCGCCGCTGATCCCAAAAGACCGCATGATAGTTGCTGAGAGTGGACTTTTTACACCTGCTGATCTTGCGCGGCTTGCCCAAGTAGGGGCCTCAACTTTCCTTATCGGCGAAAGTCTGATGCGACAGAATGATGTCGCTGCGGCCACGAAAGCTATTTTGGCCCGATGAGCAAACTCTCACACGTTAACACCAAGGGTGAAGCGCATATGGTGGATGTGACGGAAAAACTTGTGACCAGTCGAACGGCAGTGGCGCGTGCGCGCGTCATGATGAAGCCCACAACTTTGAAGATGATCAAATCGGGTGCCGCTAAAAAGGGTGATGTTTTGGCCACGGCGCGAATTGCAGGCATTCAAGCGGCCAAAAAAACCTCTGATCTTATTCCTCTATGCCACCCCTTGGCGATCACCAAGGTGTCGGTGGATTTTAAACTGGCAGCCCGCCACATCGATGTTAAAGTTTTGGTGAAAGTTGAGGGAAAAACAGGCGTGGAGATGGAAGCCCTCACGGCTTGCTCTGTGGCATGTTTGACACTCTACGACATGGTGAAAGCAGTGGACCGCGACATTGTCATTACAGATTTGCGGTTGATTGAGAAAACGGGCGGAAAATCTGGCCCCTTCAAGGCCAAATGAAATGGAGCTGTTGTCGGTTTCGGAAGCCTTAGCCCGCATTCTTGAAACTGCGCAAATATCAGCCATTGAAACAGTTGCGCTGGCGGATGCTTTAGGCCGCGTTTTGGCCAAGCCTATTATTGCCAAGCGCGATCAGCCGCCGTTTGTTGCGTCGGCGATGGATGGCTATGCCATTCGCCAAAGTGATCTGGCGCAGGTTCCAGTAAAACTAAAGTTGGTGGGCGTGTCCGCTGCGGGGCACGGATTTAAGGGCACTTTCAAACCCGGAAGAACTATACGCATTTTAACTGGAGCACCTATGCCGCAAGGTGCCGACACCGTGGTCATTCAAGAAAATGTCCGCGCTGAAAATGATTCCATTGTGGTACTTGAACCTACAGCACTTGGCCGCAACATCAGGGCCAAAGGTCTTGATTTTGAAAGTGGTGCTGAGTTGGTTTTTGCGGGTGTGAAGCTTGCGGCCAGAAACATTGGTCTTGCCGCTTCGGCCAATGCGGCGTTCATCCGTGTACGGAAGAAACCGCTTGTGGCCATTTTCTCAACGGGTGATGAATTGGTGGTGGCGGGCAAGCCTGCGCGGGCTGATCAGATCTGGTCTTCAAATTCCCCGGCTCTGGGTGCCTTCATTAAAAGTTGCGGCGCAGATATTCTAGACCTTGGCATCATTGGTGATGACTTACAGGCCACAACGGCTGCAATCAAAAAAGCGGCAAATGCAGATATCCTTGTGACAACGGGCGGTGCTTCTGTTGGTGATCATGATTATGTGCAACAGGCACTCAAAAATTCTGGTGTTAAAATTGATTTTTGGAAAATTGCTATGCGCCCCGGCAAACCATTTATGTTTGGCACTAAGGCCAAGCTTCGCGTGTTAGGATTGCCGGGCAACCCGGTTGCCGCATTCGTTTGCGCACAACTTTTTCTGAAACCGCTGATCGAAACAATGCTTGGGCTTGAGTTACCGGTGCATCCATTGCTGGCCCGGTTGACTTGCGACCTCCGCGCTAATGATCAACGGCAAGATTATTTGCGCGCGGCGCTTCACATTGGAGCAGATGGCGCACGCACTGTAACACCGTATGCAAAACAAGACTCTTCCATGCAGCGACTGCTGCGCGATGCGAGTTGCCTCGTCATCAGGCCACCGTTTGCGCCAGAGGTCAAAGTCGGAGATTTGGTTGAAATTCTGTTGTTTCCGGAGGGAGCATAACGGAAACACTTGCGGAACTTTGCAAGAACGGTTATGATTGTTGTGGATTTGTTCTGATTCTGGAGTTTCCCACATGCTCACCCGCAAACAACTTGAACTGCTGCTGTTTATCAATGAACGCTTGAAGGAGGAAGGTGTGCCACCTTCTTTCGAAGAAATGAAAACGGCTTTGGATTTGCAATCCAAGTCTGGCGTGCACCGCCTTATTGTAGCGCTGGAAGAGCGTGGATTTCTGAAACGCATGCCAAACCGGGCGCGGGCGTTGGAAGTTATCAAGCTTCCAGAAAGCCATACGCCCAGCTTGGTCAAGAAGGGTTTCACGCCCAATGTTATTGAAGGCTCTCTAGGCAGGGTTAAACCAATGCCTGCCGCAAATGATGGCTTCCCACGGGCCACAGCTATTCCGATGATGGGGCGCATTGCCGCTGGTGTGCCGATTTCGGCCATTCAAGATCACACGGCCAATATCATGGTGCCGCCTGAAATGTTGGGCGGTGGCGAACATTTTGCCCTTGAAGTGAAGGGTGACTCGATGATTGAGGCCGGTATTTTTGAGGGTGATACCGTTGTCATTCGTAAAGGTGATGTTGCCAACAATGGTGATATCGTTGTGGCTTTGGTGGATGATGAAGAAGCCACGTTGAAGCGCTTGCGTCGCAAAGGCGTTTCGATCGCGCTTGAAGCGGCTAATCCAGCTTACGAAACACGCATTTTCGGCCCAGACCGGGTGCGGGTTCAGGGCCGACTGGTGGGTTTATTGCGGAAATATTGAACACTGTTGAGCATCGAGAGAGCAAGTTGAAGCAAGAGCGAGCGGAATAATGCAACCGAATAGATACTTAAATCGGCCTTACGAACTTAAGTGAGCATTCGCCATTCTGAAGCAAAAATGCCCGGGCTTTCACCCGGGCCTTCTTGCAGGAGACTACTTTATTTTTTTAATTTGATGCGCTGGTCGAATTGAGGAAGGTCGATGGATCAAGTGCTGTCGCACCTTTGCGGACTTCAAAGTGAAGTTGCGGACTTTGCACGGCGCCTGTAGCGCCAGATTTGGCAATCACGTCGCCACGCTTCACGGTGTCACCCTTTTTGACCAGAATTTGTGACGTGTGCGCATAGGCGGTGACATAGCCGCCCGAATGGCGCACTAGAACCAAATTGCCATAGCCCTTCAACTCGTTGCCGGCATAGGCTACGACGCCGCCTTCAGCGGCTTGCACGTTGGTGCCTTCAGGCATGGCAATGTTAATACCTTCGTTCTTCATGCCGTTAGGTTTGCTGCCGAAGCCCGAAATGATTTTGCCACGGGCAGGCCAACGCATTGAAAGCTGTGCGTCAGATGGTGTTGCAGCGGAAGGTGCCGCCACCATGGGTTTTGCTGGTGCAGCTTCAACAGCGGCTACTTTTTCTGTGGTCAGTTCTTTTGGAAGCGCAAGAGCACCCCTTTTTGTGCTGGCCTGAGCAACATCAACTTTCACAGCTGCAGGTGTTGTTTTTGGCAGTTTGTCTGCCATCGCAAAATTTGCTTTTGCTGGAATGGTAATCGTCTTGCCCAATGGCAAGCCCTTGTTTTTCGGCAGGCCGTTGGCCTCGGCTATGGCAAATGGCGAGACATTATATTTACGGCCCAATGAGAACAAAGTATCGCCCTTGGCAATAATATATTGATCCGCCTTTTTAGCAACCGGCGCTGGCGTATCGGCTGAAGAATCTGCGGTTTCATCCGGCGCAGGCGCTATGGCTTTCTTCGCCGCAATTTGTGCCAGAATCTGTTTCTTTGAAGAGATTTTTTTGCCGATCGCGGCTGGTGCTTCAGGCGTGTTGTCAGCAATGACTTCAGCGTCCTGTTCATTCTGAATGACGGGAGCCTTATATTGTGGCTTCACATAAACGGGCACAACTGCAGCCAGTTTCGGCTGTTGAAGAACAGGTGCCGTTGCCACAAACTTCGGCTGTTTGTAAGTTTTGGCATAGGACTTTGTGTAATCGTAAACGGGTGGCTGGGCCAAAGGTGCCGAAGCAATGGGGCTTTGCACGATGGCATTTGAGGCACTGTTGCCCGCGTCAGCAACCTGTTGCGGTGAGCGGTAAGTTGGAGCCGCATACTTCGTCCTCACCTTAGGTATCGACGCTGTGTAGACGGGATCAGAATCTGAAGGATTATTATAGTTTGAGCTGAACCGCTCAATGCTGTCAGAGCAGCCAGCAAGCATAAGGCCCGCAAATCCTACAATAACCAATTTCAACGATGCAGCACCAACGGCGCTCTGGGCAAATTTACGCATACTCAACTCCAGTACACACTGACAAACCGAGGAGAGAACCCCTCCAACTAAAAACACCTTGCAGCGTTTTGGTTAAGGTTGCGTTTATGATGAATTATTTTCGAACGATTTTTGAAAAAAACGAATTCACGTCACTCAACAATGACCCGCGTTCCGATTTTCGTGAGAGTGTAAAGTTCCTCAACATCGGAATTCATCATGCGAATACAGCCCGAAGAACTGGCTTGACCAATCGTCCACGGCTTGTCTGTGCCATGAATGCGGTAAGCGCTGTCACCTAAATAGAGCGCACGTGCGCCCAACGGGTTGCCGGGGCCACCCTTTACGAAATCCGGAATGAGGTGTCCGTTTGCTGCTTCCCGCTGCAGCATTTCTGGTGGCGGGCGCCAATCTGGCCACTCTGCCATGCGGGTGACGCTGTTGCTGCCCTTCCATGCAAATCCTTCACGGCCAACGGCCACGCGCCAAGAAATGGCACGTTGATTTGGTTCAATCAGATAGAGTGTGCGCTCTGAGGTTTTAACGACAATGGTTCCAGGCTGGAGATTGGTTGCAAAACTCACTTCCGCGCGCGTTGGCTGATCATCGGCACTTGCAAGTTGGGTTACGATGGTTGAGTGCCGCTTCAAATTGGATGGCGACATTTCCATCGCACCAACAATCGAAAAAAACTTTGGCTTTTCGGGTTCTGCCATGGCCGGAACAGCTGTCAACACACACACCAAACTTACGCAAGAAATTCTGTTCACAAGTTCCACCTTTTGAGAGTGGCTAATGTTCTGTTAGAACTTTTAATTTGGCGCTAACGGCCTAGACTGCGGATCAGTTCTGCCGCACTGCGCCTTAAAGTGGGATGTTTCCATTTCGGTGCAACATATTGTAAAGGCTGCAAAACAAATCTACGATGGGCAATTCCGGGGTGTGGCAAAACCAATGCTTTCAGAATCAGCCCTTTTTGATCACAGCGCTGGCCCTGATAATCCAGCAGGTCAATATCCAAGGTACGCGGCCCCCATCTACGGCCACGTTTGCGCCCGGCGGCGCGTTCAATCATATGCAGTTTTCGCATTAAAATATGCGGCGGCAGGCACGTTTCGATAACAGCCACGGCATTTACAAAGTCTGGTTGGTTTAACAAGCCGAAAGGTTTGGTGATCAGCAATGGTGATGTATTTCGCAATCGCAGAGGGAAGCGGTTTAACTCCCCCAATGCTTGCAGAATTGTTTCACGTGGGTTGCCCCAAGGGCCGGTGATATTGCTGCCCAATGCCACCAAGATCATAGCTTCAAGACTCGCGCAGGAGGCGTGATTTCTCGCGGTTCCAATCACGCTCTTTGATGGTCTCGCGTTTATCGACCAGCTTCTTGCCCTTGGCCAAAGCAATATCCACTTTCACGCGGCCGCGCGGATTAAAAAACATTTTGATTGGCACAATGGTAAGGCCTTCGCGCAACACGCCTACGGCTAAGCGCTGAATTTCCTTCGCGTGCAGCAACAGTTTGCGCGGGCGCTTTGGCTCATGATTGAAACGGTTGGCTTCGCGATACTCAGGCACGTTGGAATTAAACAGAAAAAGTTCTTCGCCTTTCATCGCGGCATAGGCTTCTGCCAAATTGATGTGGCCGACACGTAAGGATTTGACCTCGGAACCCTTCAGTTCAATTCCCGCTTCAAAATTTTGTAGCAATTCATAGTCAAAGCGAGCCCGGCGGTTATCAGCCACCACTTTAATTCCGGTTTGTTTGCGAGCCGCTTTTGCGCCTCCGGCCTTGGATGACATATCAGTTCAAAAGGCCCGCATGAACCAAAGCCTCACGCACCGCCACTTTCGTACTTTCAATAACTGGCACCAATGGCAGACGCGCATCTGGTTCACACAAGCCCAGCAGGCTTGCCGCATATTTGACGGGGCCGGGGCTTGATTCCACAAACAGTGCATGGTGCAGCGGCATCAACTTGTCTTGCAGTTTCAGCGCTGTGGCATAATCGCCCTTCAATGTGGCTTCTTGGAATTGGGCACACAAACGCGGGGCCACGTTGGCCGTTACAGAAATGCAGCCCACACCACCATGAGCATTGAAACCCAAAGCTGTTCCATCTTCACCCGAAAGTTGAATGAAAGATGTGCCCGAATGTTGCCGCTGGCGCGAGGGCCGCGTGAGATCAGCGGTTGCATCTTTCACGCCCACGATGTTCTTAAAGTCATGTGAAAGGCGCGCTAAAGTTTCGACACTTATATTCGCCACGGTGCGGCCTGGAACGTTATAAATAAAAATGGGAATATCCACAGATTTTGCAATCGCTGCGTAATGCGAATAAATGCCTTCCTGCGTGGGCTTGTTGTAATAGGGCACAACAACAAGTGCTGCATCAGCGCCTGCCGCCTTGGCATGATGTGTATATTCAATGGCCTCAGCGGTATTGTTGGAGCCCGCACCAGCGATGACGAACACTTTGCCCTTAGCCTCTTCGACACAGATGCGCACAATCGCTTTGTGTTCTTCAGGTGTCAAAGTTGGACTTTCGCCCGTTGTTCCCACGGGCACGAAGCCATGCGTTCCCTCCTTTAATTGCCAACCCACAAATTTTCGAAAGGCACTTTCATCGAAAGAGCCGTTCTTCATGGGAGTCAATAATGCCGGGATGGAACCTTGAAACTTCACAATAACCTCTTGCTGGTAAGATTCTGGAAACCATACAGCAGTTATTGCTGAACGCTTGCCAGAGGCAGATAGCATAGTCTGCCGCTGCGGGAACAGCAAGCTAAGGCTTTTCATTCACACCCGTGGTTGCAGTTTGATGTTGGCCTTAGTTAAGGAATTGAGTTTTGATCAATAAGTTTGTCTCACGTCGGCGTTTTATGCAGTCCATTTCAGGGATTGTCGTTGCGGCTTTATTACCCGAAGTTTTAGTACAGTCCGCCGAGGCCATGCCGAGTGATTTGGCGATTGACGCTGTGCGCAAAGCATTGGCCGGAGATTTCGAAATAGCGGGCAATTTGGCTAAGCAATCGGGCGATGAAGCCGCCGTCAAATTTGTTGAACTTTTATATTTGCGTGATCATGGGCCTGAGGCTGGCTATGCCCGTATCATGGCGTTTTTGGATGCTGCACCAAATTGGCCGCTGGCTGAGACACTGCTGAAGCGAGCTGAAAAAGCGCTGTATGATAATAAGGAACCCGCAGCAGTTGTTTCAGCACATTTCGAAAACCGTAAAGCACTGACGCCTTATGGATTGCTGGCGCAGGCCCGCGCCGCTTATGCACAAGCCGATGTGCCGCAAGGTAAAGTTAAATTGCGAGAGGCGTGGGGCGATGCCGATATTGATGCTGAGCTTGAGAAAAATATTCGCGATGAGTTTTCTGCAAGGTTGACTTTAGACGACCATAAATTTCGCTTTTCGCGCTTGATCTATGCGCAAGAGCCCAGTGCAGCTATCCGCCAAGCGCGCAACTACTTAAATGGTGGATACCAAAGTGCCGCAAATGTGGCGCAAGCCTTGATCAATTTCCGATCCGGTGCAGAAAAGCAATATGCCGCCCTGCCCGCGTTAATGCGCGGCGAGCTTGCGCTGCAATATGTTCTGGTGCGTTATTACCGCAAAGCTGAGAGTTTTGATAAGGCACGCAGCATCCTTGCATCTGTGCCCGCTGACGCAGCGGCCATGTGTGATGCAGCTGCGTGGTTTGAAGAACGTCGCAGCAATGTGCGCAGGTCGGTTGGGCCATTGCAAACTGCACATTGGAAATCAGCTTATGCAATCGCTAAAAGTCACGGCTTGACTTCCGGTGATTTAGCCCTTGATGGCGAATTTCTTGCAGGCTGGGTGGCTCTGCGTTATCTGGATCAGCCCACGCAAGCTTTGCCGCATTTTCTCAAACTTCAGAAACTGGCACAAACAGGAACTGACCGTGCAAAGGCTTTTTATTGGATTGGCCGAACCCACAAAGCCAATGAAGATACCGCTGCGGCGCGGGTTGCATTTCAAGCAGCCGCAACGCAATCAACGCTTTATTATGGCCAATTGGCGCGCGAAGAATTGGGGCGCGGCAAAGAAGCAGAAAATGTTTCAAGCGGCAATTCCAGCGCAGTCGCAAAGGCGCGCGTCGAGCAAGATGAAGTTGTGCGCGCCTTGCGCATCATGGCTAAAGTTGGCGCTAAGAACCAACTCGCAATCTTTATGATGGCCTTGACGACACGCTTTCAAACGCGCGATGAACTGAATGCCGTGGCAGAGATTGTGCAGAACGCCGGAGGCACAACAATGGCTTTGCGTTTTGCAAAAGCCGCATCGATCAAGGGCCATGATTTGCAGGCCTGGGCCTATCCGATTTATGGTTTGCCGAATTGGGCCTCTCTTGGCAAACCGATTGAGAAAGCTTTGGTGTTTGCCTTGTCGCGCCAAGAAAGTGAGTTTGACCCAGATGCGGGCAGCAGTGTGGGTGCCCAAGGTTTGATGCAGTTGATGCCTGCCACCGCGCGGATTATTGCGCGGCAATATCATATTGGCTATTCGGCGGGTCGTCTGAAAGAAGCGTCTTACAATGTGCAACTGGGTTCGGCGCATCTGGCTGATCTGGTGGATGGGCTTAGCGGTTCATATATCCTCACACTAGTGGCCTATAATGCTGGCCCGGGGCGGGCACGTGACTGGCTAGCCTATTACGGTGACCCGCGTGGTGGCCAAGTCGATCCAGTGGACTGGGTTGAGTGCATTCCATTCAATGAAACTCGACAGTATGTTCAGAAGGTGATGCAGAACTTACACGTCTATCGATCACGCCTTGCGCCCGCAACAGTGGCGCCAATGACAGTTGATTTAAAGCGCGGTACGCCCCAGGACGTCAGCGTTGCAAGCACCTCGCCCACAACAAGTGCCAACAACTAATCCGTACACAGATTAAAAAAGGCCCACACAGTTTGTGGATCCTTTATTACGTCTGGGTGCAAATCAACGTTTGCGCGTTTGGCTTCCAGAATGGGTTTGGCCATCCTTGCCTCTCAAGCCGCCGCTGCCATATTCGCGTGTAAACTCTTCTTCTTTACCTGCCGCTAACAAGCCGGCTTGGTGAATCCATTCTTCACGCACAATGCGGCCATTGAAGCGCAAATGATCATCCACCCAAGACACTTCTTTTGCTGTCCAAGCAGCCACTTGATCGAAGTGGAATATGCCCAAGTTATGTAAGATCGATTCATTCTTCGGGCCAATGCCGCTGATGCGTTGTAAGTTATCAGCCTTGCCACCACGAGCGCCGGGCAAGCCTTTGGGGCGTTCCATTTTACCAACTGGCGCGGAAATCGGGATTGGTGCCGGGCGCGGTATGGGCGGCGGTGGCATCGGGGCGGTGCGGGCCAACACAGGCGCGGCAACCGCTGCTGATGTAACGACAACAGGGGCAGCCACGGCGGCGGCTTGCGGATGCGTGCCGAATACGTTGCGCAGGAACCAGCCGAACAAACAGCCTAAGAAATATGCGATCAAGATGAAAATCGCCAGTTCAATCAAATAGTGCAACATTTTATGCCCCCCTCGCTTAGTTTGGTTTCCAAGTGTTGTAGCGCCAGCCCACAACACAACCGATGATAAATGCAATCAAAAGCCAGAACCACTGGTGTTGCCACAGGATCGATGTGTCGTTCCAATTCAGAAACTCATTCATAATGTTATCCTACTTCAAAATGGAAAATTCAACGCGGCGATTTTTAGCGCGCGCATCATTGGAATGCGCAGGATCAAGCGGCTTGCTTGTGCCATTGCCGATCGCTGACAGGCGAGTTGCGTCCACTTTGTTGGCCGTCAAAGCAGTGACAGCTGTCTTGGCGCGGTTTTCGCTGAGGCCCATGTTATAGGCTTCCGATCCCAGATAATCAGCGTTGCCAGCAACTTGAACTTTAAGAGCAGCGCAGCGCTTATCATTCAGTAAAGCGGCATATTGGCCAAGGGCCTGCTGATAAGTCGGGCCCAAATCTGCATGGTCAAATTCAAAGCGAATGGGGAACACAGCAGCAATCTTGGCCAAGGTAGCTTCGCAATCATAGGGTTGCTCTGGTGCCGGGGCCGGGGCTGGCGGGGCCACGGCAACGGTCAATTCACCTTTGCTTGTATCAGTGGTGGATTGGCCATCAGCAGCAGTCACTTTCACTACCACATCATAGGTGCCATTCACCACGGGTTTGGTCGGTGTCAGCGTCCATTTGCCCGACGCATCTGACAAAAGATCAAAGTCTTTGCCCAAAGTATGGGTGACACCATCAAGTTCAACCTGCAACGTGTTACCTGCAGCCACAGGCCAAGTGCCTTTGATGGTTGGATGATCTGAATCAGACGTTGCCGTTGCAATGGTTGGTTCAGCTGGCGGGGCCAACTTTGGCGGCGGAGGCGGTGGTGGCGGTGGCGCAGCCACATCTAATTGAATGCCCTTCGCCGCCGTGGCCGTTTGGTCACCGTTTCCATCGCTTGCGGAAATTGTATAAGCGCCCGCAGGAAGGCCAGAGAGTTTCAGCGTCCAGTTGCCATCTTTTGAAGTCAGTTCGGGTGATTTGCCCAATGAATAGACTTTGTCATTCACCGTTACATCAAGGGTTTTAGCTTTGCCTTCGGGCCAGCTGCCAATAATCGTGGCTGTGTCGCCGGAAGCTTGCACCCCTTCAATCGTTGGGGCAGCAATCGCTTCAACTTTAGGCGCTGGAGGAGCCTCCACTTTCAGCTCCGCCGGTTTTTCTGCGGCGGCCATAGTGGTGGTTCCGTCACCATCAACTGCAGTCACAGTATAAGAACCAGCGGCCAATGGGGTCGTCGGTTTCAACACCCAATTTCCAGCGGATGACGTGAGCTCAGGGTCTGTGCCCAGTTTGTAAACGTGGTTATCAACGGTCACTTCAAGCGTTTTGGCTTTGCCTTCGGGCCAAGTGCCAGTGATCACGGGCAAGTTATCCACAATTTTAGCCTCCGATATCACTGGGGCCGTCAAAGGCTCTGGGGTTGGGGGTGGTGGTGGTGCCTCGACAACCTTCGGCGCTTCCACTTTTAATTCGAAGGGCTTATCAGACGCAACTGCGGCCCCTGCTCCATCACCATCTTTGGCAGTTATAGCAACTGCGCCAGCGCTTAAGGGTGCAGCAAGTTTCAGCAGCCAATTGCCATTTGCCGTGGTGAGTTCGGGGTCTTTGCCGAGAGAATAAGTTTTGTCACCCACTGTCACGTCAAGCGTTTTAGCTTTGCCTTCGGGCCAAGTTCCAGTGACAACTGGAAGGTTATTTTCAATTATCGCTACGGTGATGGTGGGTGCAGCCAAAGGCACAACTTCAACCTTTGGCGCTGGCGGCAGCACTTTAACACCGCCCACATCAACCGAGCGAATGCCGTAAATTGTTCCAACGGCGGCAATGACAGAATCAGCAGCGGCTTGGCTGGGGGCAGTGCCGATGATAGTTGCATCGCGCCCATCCAGTGAAACTTTGGCCCAATCGCCCGCTGCGGCGGCGGCGCGGGTGGATATGTCCGTTACAAGTGAGTCGGTGTTCAGCCAGCTGGCCGCACCCCAAGGTAAAGCCGCCACTAAGGCATATTGAGCCCATTTGCCCGGTTGCCAATAAAACATTGCCCCATCCTGTTTTCGAACTTAATTATTGCGCAGTTTGTGTTCGTAAACAAACTGCTAACACAATTACCGGTGCAGTGGCTAGTCGATTTTACATGAGAATTTAGGGTTTAGTTTAATATGTTAGGCCATTTTACAAAGCGTCTGAACCCCCCGTCACATAACTGTGACTGATCTGCCACAGCCCAGGGAAATGTGTTTGGTTAATGGCATTATAAGTTGACCGTTAAGAGTTGATGGTCGAGAACACCCTCATTGTACGAGTGAATCGTGCATCGTCCTACCACTCGTTTGCAGGGGATCAGGGGGGCGCAATGAAACTCCAATCTCTTGGGAGACTACATAATGAAAGTTATCAATCTCGCTCTTCTCGGAACAGCCGCTTTAGTGGTTGCTTCGGTTGGCGCACGTGCTGAAAATCTGGATGCTTTGAAGACCCAGATGGACACGCTCACGCTGAACGCTGTGGCTGATGCCCCAGCTGCTGCGACTACACTGATTAGCTGGGACGGTTTTGTCCGGGCTGCTATCGTCACTGGTCGTCGTGTTGACACCGTTGGCAACCCAGCGGGGATTTTTGCCGGTCCGGTAGTGGGGCCATCTGATAATTACGCTACTGATGTTCGCGCTCGCGCTGGCATTAACGTACACGCCAAAACTGATACCGCTGTTGGTGAAGTCGGTGTTAATGTTAACTTCTTGGCTGCAGCCAACGACGGCCGTGGAATTTATAACGCCGGCAACGGTGCTGTGGGTACGGACGGTTTCAATGGTTATTGGAAGTTTACGCCAAACATGACGTTAAGCGCTGGTATCCTTGGCGCATTGTCGAAGAGCAACTACAGCTTTGACGCAAAGTGCGTCTGTGCTTATAATGATTTTTTTGGTGGTATTGAAGGTGCTCCGCTGAATGATCCAACTGCTATCCGTATTGCTTATGCTGATGGTCCTTTGTCGTTTGCCGCTCAGCTTGAAGATACGAACAATGTTGGCAGCAGCAGCGCAGTTGGTGGAACGGCCAAGATTGGCTACGCCATGGATATGTTAGGTTTTGATCTGAGCGGTGGTTATTGGGGTAATGCTGGCGGTAATGCAGCTTACGCGGTATCCGGCGGCGTTGGCATAAACTTTGCGCCAATTTCCTTGGGTGTGGCTGTCGCCACGGGCAACACCGGTGGCTTTGTTAGCCCTTTTATCGCTGCTAACCAAAACTACACGGATGCCAGCGGCTATGCCAAGGTTGCTCTGGGTGACTCGGCATCGTTTGAAGTGGGCGTATCCCATGACTTCAGCGCCCTTTCGATCACGACTCAGGACAAGACAGCTGGCTTAACTTCGTTTGACGCTGGCTTGTATTATTCGCCCGTTAAGCAGTTGAGGTTTGGTCTTGAAGGCAACTACCTGTCTGGTGGCGCTTTAGATGGTTCTTACACCGCTGCTCTTGTCAGCTGGTTCAGTTTCTAAGTTAGTTTAGATCTGATCTAACGGACGGCCCGCTTTGGCGGGCCGTTTTGTTTTGTGCAATCACAGGTGAATGGTTGCCAATTCTGCAGAGCGTTTTGGTTTGTTGCGTTTTCATTCCCCGCGTTGTGTCGGAGAACATAAGCCTGTGCCAATCCTGCAACGCATTGCGGCAATCTCAACTGCTTCCTTGTTACAGCCACGATTCTTGTTTAAATCCATCGTTCACAACTGGTGGCTTCATTTGAATTCGTCCCGCGCAATCTTTTCTGCCTTGGCTGCACTTATGCTTTCTGCCTGCGTGGCCGATCAGGCGGTGGATATTGAAAGCCGTCCTATTGCGGTTAATCAAAACGCGGAAGCTTCCGGCATGGCGGGGGCCGCGGGTGCGGCTTCGGTTGCCAACACCCTTTCCGCCACCAGCCCAACTTACGTCACCCTCACCGTCGCCACGCAAAACGGTGGAATTTATGCCGCCAGCTCTGGCCGCGAGGATAGCACGCCGATCACCTCTGGTAGTGGCTTTGTGGTTTCCGCCGATGGCTATGTGATCACTGCAGCTCATGTGGCTGTGGCTAAAGGCAATGAGATTTCGGCGCGCGCTGCCAATGGCCGGGTTTACACCGGCGTGGTGGCCGCCATTTTCCCATCGAACGACGTGGCCTTGGTCAAACTGCGCACCTTCAGTGGCCGCGCCGTGGTGCCTGCGGGTGCGGCGTGCAGCCCAATGGGCTCATTGGTTTATACATTGGGAAAACCCCATGGTGAGGGCGACACAGCGCGCATTGGCAATTTGCAATCCATGCATTTCGGCCGGACCGTGAACTATGGGCCCTTTGGTTATCCGGATGCCATGGTGTTGCACATGGGCACGCAGCGCGGCGAAAGCGGCGGGCCGGTCTTTAACGGCCAAGGCCAGTTGATCGGCATGGTGGTTTCAACCCTGTCTGACGCTTCTGGCAAATCGATTAACACAGCCCATGCCATTCCTTCCAATGCCATCGGCAAGTTTATCTGCGTGGCCGGAGGCGCGGCCTGTACGCCGTTGTGGCAAGCCTTGGCGTCCAAGCCTGTGGATGGGTGCTAAGGCAACAGCACACTGGCCCCTGTGGTGCGCCTGGCCTGCAAATCTTCATGAGCTTTGGCAGCATCCGCCAAGGCATAGCGTTGATTGATGTGTATTTTTATTTTTCCGCCCGCCACCATCTTCACAACATCGCGCGCCGTTTGCTCAAAATCTTTGTCAGTCTGGATGTATGAATAAAGCGTGGGCCGTGTCATGTAGAGCGAACCCTTTGCTGCCAGTTGGCCCAAATTGAAATTGGTGATCGGCCCTGACGCATTGCCGAATGAAACAAATAGCCCGCGTGGCTGCAAACAGTTCAGCGAAATCTCCAGCGTGTCTTTGCCCACACCATCATAAACCACACAAACACCTTTGCCTTTGGTAATCTCCTTAACGCGGGCAACAACATCTTCAGTTGCCGCGTTAATCACATGGGCATAGCCATTGGCTTTAGCAATCTGCATTTTGTTGTCAGAGCCCACGGTGCCAATGGCTTTCACACCCAAAGCCTTGCACCATTGGCCAAAAATCAGCCCCACACCGCCCGCTGCGGCGTGAAATAAAACCGTCTCACCACGCTTCGCTTTATGTGTGGCACGTAAAAGATAACGCACTGTCATGCCCTTTAACATCATCGCGGCGGCGGCTTCATCGCTGATGGCTTTCGGTAGTTTAATAATGCGGTTGGCTGGCATGTTGCGTGCCTGTTGGTAAGCGCCCAAGGGGCCAGAGCCATAAGCCACGCGGTCTCCTAGTTTGAGGCCCTTAACTCCCTTGCCCAGTTTGATAATTACGCCAGAAGCTTCATTGCCAAGGCCAGATGGCGTGGTGGCGGTTGGATAAAGCCCAGAGCGATAGTAGGTATCAAGAAAATTCAGACCAATGGCCGTGTGGCGCAGTTGCACTTCGCCTGCTGCAGGCTCTGGCAAATCAATGTCTACCAGTTGCAGAACTTCGGGGCCGCCGGTTTTAGAAAATTGAATGGCTTTCATCTTCGTAGTCCTCAATTAAATAATTCGCGCATCGCATCAACCAGTTTATCCCATGCAAGTTCTTCCAGTGCAATCACACGCACATCCAGCACGGCGGCCTTGCCCATCAGAGCTTGATAGCGCGGCATATTTTTTAACTCGTCAAATAGATCAGTTGTTACAACAACGGCCACTTTCTCACCCTGTTTGCCAAAATGGTCGGCCAGATTATCTGCCTCATGCACCGCGTCCATCAAACGATTACGATGTTTCTTATCGTTGATATCCAGATCAGAACGCAGAGCCTTGCAGGAGACAAAAGCCAAACGATCATCCTTGCGCATCAGAAGATCAATTTCGTTTTCGCCGGAAAAACCCTTTACCTGCCAACCCACAACTTGGCCAAAAACCGCTTCATCAGCGCCAGCTTCGAGGGCGGCCAGCCAAACCAGCTCTTCTAACCAGCCCCCAGCAAGATAACGGCGCGCCTTGGTATTAACGCGCGCGCCGTCAAACTGATCTTCGCGGATCAAGCCCGATTTTTCCATGTGATTGATCAAGCGTGCCATTTCAGGGTGCTCAAAGTTCAAATCTTGCTCCTGGCGCGTAGTGGCGGCCACAAGGTTGACGATCATGTTGCGTAGGTTTTCAAATCGCATGTAGTCGTCAGCAATCATGCGCGACAGCGTCGCTCGTTGCTTGGCCTCAGCTTCGTCACCGTGGACTTTCTTCAGCCAAGCCCCGCGCTGTTTGAGTAGTAGTTCAATTGTGGAACTAGTCATGCCTCTGGTTCTGCCCTAAATGAGAGAACAATCCAAGTGGCGAGGCTGCAATGACACAACCTAAAATTTCAAATCGTGTGATTGCGGTGGAATTCCCTCCTATTGCTGAGGCCCTCAGCTGGGTTGCCAAGCGCCACAGTAACCGTGAACTTTTAAATATGTGTCAGGCGGTGCCCAGTTACCCGCCAGCCGTTGAATTGCAGGATGAGTTCGCAAGGTTGGCACGGCTGCCGAACACCGGTGGCTATACTGAAATACTCGGCATCCCCGAATTGCGTGACACTTTCGCAGCAAGTCTCAGCGCTGACTATCAAGCCCATGTTACGTCCGGCGATATCGGCATCACCACTGGCTGTAACCAAGCCTTCGCTGCGGCCATTATGGCTTTGGCCGAAGCTGGCGATAACGTTGTCATGCCTGCTCCCTTCTATTTCAATCACAACATGTGGCTGGGCATGATGGGCGTTCACGTAAAGCCCATTTCTGCTTTCAGTGAACAAGGGGCTTGGCCCTCCGTTGCCGCCGCCCGTGCTACCATCGATGCCCGCACACGGGCCATCATTTTATGTACGCCCAACAATCCATCAGGCGCGATCTATCCGCCAGAGGTGTTGCACGCTTTTTATGATCTGGCCATAGAGGCCAATGTGGCTTTGATTATTGATGAGACCTACAAAGATTTCCGTCCCGATGCAGCGCCCCCTCACCTGCTCTTGCAGCGTACAGATTGGCGAGACCGTTTGGTGCAATTGTTTTCATTTTCAAAAATTTATGCGCTGGCGGGCTACCGTCTCGGCGCCATGGTTGCCGGGCCCGCGATCATGCACGAGGCCACTAAAATTTTAGACACCATGACCATCTGCCCGCCACATATCACGCAGCGCGGCGTGCTTTATGCGCTTAAAGAATTGGATGATTGGAAAGCGGGCAAGAGGGCCCTCATGGCCGAACGACTGGCCGAAATGCGGGCGGCATTCTCTCAACCCGGCTTGCAATATGAACTGGTCTCCAGCGGCGCTTACTTCGCCTATGTAAAGCACCCCTTTCGCGGCGAAGCCTCAAAGACCGTCGCCAAACGGTTGGCCCAAGAACACGATATCCTATGCCTCCCCGGCTCCATGTTCGGGCCTGAGCAAGAGGATTATCTTAGGGAACCTCTGATTTAATGTCTTGCTGAATTTGCATTGATGTGATTCTTCTGTGTCGGAGGATTTTCCGATGCGGCAGATGACATTTTCGAATT
>JAYVOQ010000061.1:0-7004 GCA_043757845.1 Hyphomicrobiales bacterium
AAGGGACGATGACCGCAAAGGGGGTTGCAAATGTCGCGTGAAGGTTGGATTGCAATACGCAATTTTCCCCTGCCTGAAACGTCAAGTCTTCGCAACGCCGCAGCGTTCCACAAAACGCTTCGTAACTTTTTTAAAAATCACCGGATGTGCCCGAAGTGTCAGGGTTACGGTTTTTTAATTGATGCGCAGCTGGATCGTTCCAAAGTTGAAGTGATCAAGTTCGGCGAAATCAGAACGCTGGAACGGATGAAGGAATACGATGACATCATTTTCGGTGATGTAATCAAGGAAATCTTTTTGCATGAATACGCGAACAAGCGCCCTTGTTCCCGCTGCAAGGGATTCCGGTTCGTCGAAAGGGATGAAGCGTGACCGAAGCAACTGACAACAGGCGAAAGCTTTCCAAGGGTGAAGCGCGGCGGTGCATGAACCGGATGCGTCATCTTATCGGGAAGAATTACACCGACGACGAACTTGCTGATGAACTGAAGATTCGTTCTGATCAGGTGTCCATTCTTCGTCGGAAAATTTACCAGACCGACAAGGCACGCTTTCAGAGTTTCGACAAATTCGCCGTCTATTCCGACTATGTTTCTAAATGCACACAGATGGTCAAGGAACTGGATGACATCAAAACCAAGTTCCGAAACCGTGGGCAATGGACCGCGCTTGTTGCAGCGGTGAAACAGAAGGGCGAAATTTACGATAAGGTCATCAAGCTTGGCCAGGATTTCGGCTTCATCGATAAGAAGGCAACCGAAATTAAGGTGGAAGGTGAAATGTCGTTTAGTGCCATGTCTGATAAGGACATTCGCGCTGAAATCCAAGCCGAAGTGAACAAGATGCACCAGATTGCATCCGGTCAGGTTGTTGACATGCGTCCGGAACTTCTTGGTGTCACGGACGATGACGTTGCGACATACGTTCCACAGAATTTGCTTCGCCTGCCTGCAGCTGACAAGAAGATGAAAGTCAAAACGAAGATCAAGGTGACCTTGAAGAAAAGGGTTCCTTGACCATGTCTAGTGCAGCACAAAAAATTCCTGACGTGCAACAGATTCGGAAACGCGAAGACAGCGAAAACAAGCTGAAACGTGAACGTCTCAAGCGCACAATGTTCCTTCGTGAACAGATTCTGAAATATGACCGGATCGATTTGCTGATGACCGAAGTTCTGGATTACCAGGTCCAGGATTTTCACCTGATGATGTGGTATCACCGGAAAACCAAGTTCCTTCCGTTTGAAAGTCAGCACTGGCACCTTGCCCTAGCGCCACGCGGCACAGGCAAGTCCACCATCCTGACCGTTGCATCGATCATTCATGACATTCTGAAAAATCCCAACATTCGAATTCTGATTGCATCGAAAACTGATTCAAACGCAATCGGTTTTCTTTCAGAAATCAAGCAAAAGCTGGTCAGCAAAAAACTGACGGCAATTTTCGGCGAACAGCGCGGTGACCTTTGGAACGAAGGTGAAATTAAGGTCAGACCACGCACATCCACAGCTAAGGAATCCACCGTTACGTGCGTGGGCGTCTCAGGCGCGCTAGCATCCAAGCACTTTGATAAAATTTACGCTGACGACTTAGTGGATGAAGAAAATAGCAAGACCGAAACGCAACGGGAAAAGCTAAAAACGTGGACCTTTAAAATCCTAGACCCAACGTTGGAACCTAACGGCCAACTATCAATCATCGGCACGCGGTATCATCCGGAAGACCTTTATGGTCAGCTGATCGATGAAATGTTTGAAATCAAGAACAAGAACGGCAAGGTCAAGAAACGTTATTACATCCGAATTCCAGCGCTGATCAAAAAAAAGAATCTTCCGGACAACATTTTCCACCTGAAGCCGTGGCAAAAATACGTTTCTATTTGGCCTGAAAAATTCACGGTCAAGTTCCTTCTAAAAAAACGGAAGTCCCAAGGTTCGATCATCTTCAACAGTCAGATGCAAAACGACGTTGAAGCAATGAAGGGCAAAATCTTCAAGGTGGATTGGTTCCAGTTTTACAAGCCGGACGAAATCAACCTTTCAGACCTTCTGATTTTCCAGGGCGTTGACTTGGCGATCAAGCAAAAGGACAAGGCTGACAAGTTCGCGCACTGCACGATTGGCGTTGATAAGAAGACGCGGAACATTTATATTCTCAATTATTACAACCGCGTCACGCACTACAAGATGCAAAAGCAACTGATCAAGGACCGTTTCAAGCGGTATGATCCGATCCGGGTTGCGATTGAGGGGAACGGCTATCAGCGCGCAATCATCCAAGACATGCAGTCTGACAAGCGCTTGTCTGACGTGCGCGCGGTGCCTATCTTCACGGAAGACGATAAGACGCTTCGCGCGTGGAAGCTAAGCGCCTACTTCGAACGCGGTCAGGTCTTCATGTTGGAATCGATGCACGAACTGCAACAAATTTTGCTGAAAATGCCGGATTCCCGTTACAAGGATTTGTTCGATGCCCTGGACTTCGCAATCACAAGCGCGTTCAACGGTGGTCGAAAAGTTCGTGAATCGGAACCAGGCTTGATCTAACGGAAGGCGGGGAACCCTGTGGCCAAGTTGAAAAAGCGTCCGGCTTCACCTGAAAAGGTCATGAAGACCTTCAACGTTGAAGATACGAACGGCAACAAGCACATCCTGAAAGCATCGATTATTTCAGTCAGCACAGAACGCCGGAAAAGCGCCGGGCGTTCCGACGAAATTACCGATGACGCGCTTGAAACGCTTGGCATCAGCGAACGCATCATCAGGCCACCGCTCAACCTGCACGAACTGTCCTTGCTTCAGGAAAATTCCAGTGAGCTAGGCCAAATTATCGATGCGATGAAGATCGGCGTGGTTGGTTTCGGTGGCCGTCCGCACAGGCGCGAACTTCCCGAAGCGATTATCAGCACGCACCAAACGGCAATTGACGCTGAAGCGCAATACTTGTCCACGTTCTTCCAGTTTCCGAATCCAGAGGGTTCATGGACCAAGCTGGTGAAGGATACGTGGGAAGATTACGAAAACACCGGCAACGCATACTGGGAACTGATCCCAACAATGCAGCGTGACGGAAAGTTTTCTTGCATCAACAAGCTTGATGCACCGACGATGCGCCTCACGAGGCTTGACAACGTTTTCACGAAGTTCCCGGTCAACTATATTGACAGCAACTTCCAGCTGAAACAGAAATTTTTTATTAAGAAGTTTCGTCGTTACGTGCAGGTTGTTGGTAACAAGAAAATCTTCTTCAAGGAATTTGCTGATCCACGCTGCATCGATAAGCGCAACGGTGACGTGGCTGACGCCACCAAACTTCCTTCGAAGTTTTGGGCAAATGAGGTTTACCACTGGAAGCTTTACTGTTCCAGGCGTTCACCGTATGGCTTGCCGCGTTACACCGGCAACATCATCGCAATCCGTGGTTCCCGTTCCGCCGATGAAACAAACATTTTGACGCAACAGAACAACCACGTTCCTTCCATGGCAATCATGGTGTCAGGTGGTCAGCTGACCGATGGTTCGGTGAACCGGATCAAGGATTTTGTTGACACACAAATCAAATCCGAATCGAACTATTCGAAGTTTTTGATCATCGAAGGCGAAGGTACACATGATGCGTTGTCCGGCCAAGGCACGGTCAAGGTGGAAATCCAGCCGCTGACCAATGCACAGCATAGCGATCAGCTGTGGCAGGATTACGACAAGAACAACAGCGACAAGATCCGCCGTTCTTTCAGGCTTCCTGCAATCCTGATTGGCAAGTCGGACGATTACAGTAAGGCTGGTGCACAAACCGCTGAACGCCTAGCTGAAAAATACGTCTTCAATCCGGAACGCGAAGAATTTGATCTAGAAATAAATCGTATCCTGATTCAACAGGGCATCCGTTTCCATGTTTGGAAAACCCACACCCCAAACGTCACCGACGACGAAAACTTGGTGAGAATTCTGACCGGTGCCGAAAGAACTGGTGGACTAACGCCACGAATTTCACGCATGGTGCTGGAAGACATCCTAAATAAAAAGCTTCCGCCGTTTCCTGATAAGGACGAAACCGGATTTGATCCAGACTTGCCGTTCAGCTTTTCGCTTGCACAGTTGATGCACAATGCTGGTGAAGCAAACGCCAACGGCACTATGGCACCCCAAGGCCAAACGCCGAAGGCACCAGGGAAGCCTGGCAAGCCAGCAGGAAAGGCTGACGTGCTGAAGACCTTTGATCCAGTGGCCTGGATTCATCAGCTGGTCGATGGTGCGGAAGGTCTAGACGAAGAATCCGTGGAAAAACTCAGGCAAGAAGTGGAAGACAGCCTTGACACGAAAGCATTTGGAAAACCAGACCGTGATTTCTTCAAACATGCCCACTGATTGGGTTGATGCCGCAGCGCTTCGGTGCCGTGGAAAAAATTGCAACGGTGACGTGGCGACGAATGAAGAAATGGAACTAGATACGTGCGAAAAATGTGGTCTGGTTCAAACGCGAAGTGAGATTCAAAAATGTCTTTAGCAAATATTTTAGTTATTATTTTGATTTTGATGTTGGTCGGCGGCTTACCAACATGGAATCACAGCGCTAGTTGGGGATATGGTCCAAGCGGCGGTTTAGGTGTTGTGTTGATTGTCATCGTCGTCTTGATGTTGATGGGAAGGCTATAAAAAATGACCATGATTAGTGCCACCCTTCTTAGCAAATTGCCGTTTGCCCTTCAGGAACAGGCTCACGAAGCGCTTGCCTGTTTGTTGGTGAAGGCTGACAAGGGCGGCGCGAAGCTGGACCGAATGGAAAAGGCGCTAGTGCGATACCTTTCCCTTGAATGGCAGCGCACGGCAAACCAGGCGGTGAATTCCGCGATGTCCACGGTCGGTTCTGGTGAAGGCCAGTTCAGCGAAGGCCAAGCTAAACAGGTCATGTCACGCCTTGATTCTGCATTCAAGAACTTCAACAGAAAAATTTCTAAGCGCATCATCAAGGACTTTGAAACGATATATGTCGTCAACAAGGCACGCTTCGTTTCGCGT
This sequence comes from Hyphomicrobiales bacterium, assembly GCA_043757845.1. Taxonomy (GTDB): domain Bacteria; phylum Pseudomonadota; class Alphaproteobacteria; order Rhizobiales; family Aestuariivirgaceae; genus Aestuariivirga. Next base: position 5,018 of record JAYVOQ010000061.1, read on the forward strand.
TTTGAAATTGTCCCGATGAAAGAAAAGAAGGTTCTTCGTTTCAGAAATTTTGACAACACTTTGAAAGTTGTGAAATCCTGGAACAAGATCACCAAGGATATTCCGCCACCAGCTTTCGCTAAGCTTGATGAACTGACGTGGGAAAACCTGTCTCGGTTGACGCTTACTTCCATTGGCGATCACTTCCCAACAGAACTGAAACCATTGATCACCAAGACCATCCAGGAAAGCGTGCTTGCGCGCGGGATGAACAAGGAAGACGCCGGTAAGTTCCTGCAAAAGGAACTGACGCGTGTCCTTGGTTCCACAAACCAGGCGGTTCCACCCAGCGTCATGGAAGCTGGACAGGAACGGGTGAACAACTATTTCAAGGGTCTTGCGCAGACTAACTTGAATTTTGCGCGCAATTTCGGACAGATTACCGCGATGCAGGAAGCGGAAATTGCACGTTATGAAATCGTTGCAATCATCGACAACCTGACCACGGTGATTTGTCAAGGATTGAACGGTCGCATTTTCGAACTGTCCCTAGGTGTGGAACATCGGGACAAGGTTTTGGAAATGGAATCGGTGGATGAATTAAAAGAATTTGCACCGTGGCAGAAAAATCTTGATGCCTTCGATTTGGCACCTGGCAAAAAGTTGGAAGATCCAGGCGCTGCAAGGGTTCTAGCGGCTGCAGGCATGTCGTTACCCCCCTATCACTTTCGCTGTCGCAGCGAGGTTCACCCTGCATGAAATTGCGGTGGCATAAAAACCGTGCGCTTGAGTATGCACAGGAACAGGAACCTAGGATTTACAGCGCTTGGGTTGATCCGAAGGGATACATTCAAATTCGTTTTCAACGTCATGGGAAGTCGTTTCGATTTCACCGTTACATCACGCAAAAACGTCTTGGTGTTAAGCTTTCGCCACTGGTGCACATCCACCATAAGAATCACGACAGGCTAAATAATACCCCGCGCAACCTGGAACCGCTTTCGATCGAAGAACACGCTAGGCACCACCCGCGCGATGGTTGGGTGTCTGAAGCCAAACGCGAATCCTTCAGTGCTTCCAGGCGCGGCACTGGGAATCCGAATTTTGGCAATCATAAAAAACGGAAACCTAAGCCTCGTGAAGAAGTCGAACGCATGCGGCTGAACCAGCCTAACTATGTCCATGTGGATCGGGATGTCTTAGTGGAAGCGCTTCGCGTGCATCGCACTGCTAGCAAGGTCTGCAAGGCATTGGGCATCAGTTCGAAGGTGCTGTTCAATCGTCGTCGTCAGTATGGTTTGACCGAAGTTCACCCCGCCTAGGGTAAATAGTGCCGCGTAAACTACGGCTTGACACTGGCCGACATTTTGAAATAATTGTTGTTTTCCGGTATAACAACGTATAACATATTCAGATACAACCTGTTTAAAATCTGAATTTGGGGTATCGCCGTGGCAGAACGGGTTCAAAAGGTGTTGGGTGAGGGTGGTGCGCACCTTCACCGCCTGGAGTCACCAGTCAAGACCGCTGAAGACGGCTTCCACAAGCACCTTTTCTTCGTCAACGATCGTTTGGTGATGACTGATCTTTCAGGTGCACACGCGCACGCTGTTGATGCGAAATCCAGCACTGTTGGACCAGAACTGCAGGCACACAAGCATTTAGTGCCGATCAATACGCAAGAAGGTTTGGTTGTTTTCGAAACGGATGCAGGCGGCACACACGCGCACGAACTGCAGTCGCAAACCACAACGCTTTCAGGATTGCACACACACATCCTGATGCTTGGCGAAGAAGGTTACCTGTCACTTCTTCCCGGTGATTTGATCGATGCTGTTGATGCAGCAACGAAACAAGATCCGTCCCTGAAGAACTTCAAGCTGAAAAAATCCGACAATCCCCTTGAAATGAATTTCGAATTAGTGAAACGCCTAAACGCTGATGACTTCAAACCCGTAATGAAAAAAGCGGTGTTTGCCACCATCGTTAAGGCACTTTCGAATTTGGA
>JAYVOQ010000062.1:0-1897 GCA_043757845.1 Hyphomicrobiales bacterium
AACCCTCATGAGCGTCACCCTCTCCACCGACCACCGCGCCGTCGATGGTGCCCTGGGCGCCGAAGTGCTCGCAGCCTTCCGTCGCTATATCGAAAAGCCGCTTTTGATACTACTTTAAGGATTTGATCATGGCAGACACATCTTTCGACGTTCTCATCATAGGCGCAGGGCCGGGCGGTTATGTCACCGCCATACGTGCAGCGCAGTTGGGTTTCAAGACAGCGATTATTGAGCGCGAGCATCTGGGCGGCATTTGCCTCAACTGGGGCTGCATTCCGACTAAGGCGCTGCTGCGGTCGGCAGAGATCTTCCACTATATGAAACATGCAGGTGATTATGGCCTCAGCGCCAAAGATGTGAGCTTTGATCCATCAGCCGTTGTGCAACGTTCGCGTAATGTGTCGGGCCGCTTGAACATGGGTGTGGGTGGCTTGCTCAAGAAAAACAAAGTGCAGGTAATCTGGGGCCAAGCCAAGATCACCAAGCCGGGCGAAGTTGTTGTGGGGGCTTCAACCAAGCCTATCATGCTGCCACAGAACCCGCCACCCAAGGGCACTTTGGGGGCTGGCACTTACACCGCCAAGCACATCATCATCGCCACAGGGGCAAGGCCACGCGCCCTGCCGGGGTTGGAGCATGATGGCAAGTTGGTGTGGAGCTATTTTGAGGCCATGGTGCCCAAGGACATGCCCAAGTCTCTGCTGGTTGTGGGCTCTGGCGCCATCGGCATTGAGTTCGCCTCATTCTACAACGCCATGGGCGTGGATGTGACGGTGGTTGAGATCATGGAACAGATCATGCCGGTGGAAGACGCTGAGATCAGCAAGATCGCGCAGAAACAGCTTGAAAAGCAGGGCATCAAGTTCCGCATTGCGGCCAAAGTCGCCAAACTGGAAAAGGCAGTCAATTCGGTCACTGCGACGATTGAAGCGGGTGGAAAGAATGAAACCATCACCGTTGACCGCGTGATCGCCGCCACGGGCGTTGTGGGCAATATCGAAAACCTTGGGCTCGAAGCTTTGGGCGTGAAGACCGACAAGGGCTGCATCGTCGCCGATGGGTTTGGCCGAACATCAGTGGCAGGCCTTTATGCCATAGGTGACGTGGCAGGCCCGCCGATGCTGGCCCACAAGGCTGAGCATGAGGGCGTGATCTGCATTGAGAAGATCAAAGGTCTTGATGCCCATCCCATGAAGAAAGAGCAAATCCCCGGCTGCACTTATTGCCACCCGCAAGTGGCCAGTGTGGGCCTGACTGAAGCCAAGGCGAAAGCCGCTGGCATGGAAGTGAAAGTGGGGCGTTTCCCATTTCTGGCCAATGGCAAAGCCATCGCTTTGGGTGAAGACCAAGGTCTGATCAAAACCATTTTTGATGCCAAAACGGGGCGATTGATTGGTGCTCATATGGTGGGCGCTGAAGTGACGGAACTGATCCAAGGCTTCGTCATCGCCATGGGGCTGGAAACCACCGAAGAAGAGTTGATGCACACTGTATTTGCGCATCCTACCCTTTCTGAAATGATGCATGAAAGCGTGCTGGATGCTTATGGCCGCGTCATTCACATGTGAGAAAACAACAGCTGAGCTGATTACATAAGCAGCGCAGCCCCGTAATTATAGAATCAAGATGTTATTCAATATTACAAATGTGCAAATTGCCTTTTGGGATCTGGCGCAATTTGGATAAGATTTGAGGTTCCATAAAATACCTCCCAAACATATATATAGCGGTTTGTTATGTTTGTTCTTGATTTCGCATACCCACTCGATCACTTAGATCGGCGAAAATTTGTAGGAATTATACCAATTTTCAGAATTTCTGACTCGCCTTTAGTTGTTGCGGCGCAGTTGACGAGTTGATTCAATCTCGATTTTGTTGAGGGAGGACTTGACGATGT
>JAYVOQ010000063.1:0-6900 GCA_043757845.1 Hyphomicrobiales bacterium
AGGCCTCACACCTTACGAATACATCTGCAAATGCTGGACAAATGAACCAGAAAGATTCAAACTAAATCCAATCCATCAAATCGCGGAACTAAACACCTATTCGCTATTCGCTATTCGCCCCTTGTGAGCCTGATATTTGCGGTTCGTATCCATCATCTCGCCTGCCAGCCAATCTCGAAACGCACGCATGGGGCCGGTTTCGCGCACACCCTTTTTGCGCGCCAACCAATAGCCGCCGTGATCTTTCATTTCCTGTGGGAAGGGCTTGACCAGCCAACCTTCCACCATGCTGCGAGTGAACAAAATTTGATCAGCCAGCGCAAAGCCCTGACCATTTTGAGCGGCTTCCAGAGCCAACTGGCTTTGATAGACCGGTCCGCGATTGATCTCTGGCGTGGCCACGCCCACAAAGGCCAGCCAATCCGTCCACCATTGCTTTTTGTCCTCATGCAGCAAATTCAGTTTGGGTAAATCTTGAGGTGTAATGCCTTTATGTTTGGCCAAATAATCTGGCGAGCACACTGGGAAGACCACACATTCAGTAAGCTTCACGGCGTCCACATCCGCCCAATTGCCATAGCCATAGCGTAAACCCAGATCGATATCATCAGCATAGAAGTCAACGAGTTCATTGGATGAATCAATCAACAGATCAATATCAGGGTGCAATTCATTGAAGGCGCCCAATCTTGAAACCAACCAATGCGAGGCCAAATTGGGTTGAACAGAAACTTTCAGGCTGCGCGCTTGGCCAACGGCTGCGGCCTCGCGTGAGGCATCTGCTAATTGATCAAACAGCGGCGATAGCCTTATGCCAAAGCGGCGGCCAGCATCGGTCAATTCTACGCCGCGCCCGGTGCGCGTGAAGAGTTGCGTGCCTAGATAATCCTCGAGTTCCCGAATGTGTCGGCTTATGGCGGCGTGGGTAACGAATAGCTCCGCTGCGGCATCAGTAAAACTTTCTGCGCGGGCAGAGGCTTCAAAGGCCTTGAGGCCATTAAGGGAGGGGAGTCGTCGTGCCATAGCGAGGTTCTATACCATAATCATGTAAGTTTTTGTTACACCACATGTCACTTTTCGCAGTTTGAGTATCCCCACGAAGAAGCTTAGGTATGACACATCGAAAGCACAAAGGAGCCTATCATGAACTGGACACTTTTAAATGTAGTATCAGATATTTACACAGTCGCTTTGCTGCGCAACGTGAAGCAGGAAAAAATTGTAAAACATCACGACAGCCGCCTCGGCAAACTGATGAAGCTTTTCCATCGTGGGTAATTCCCACAGATTTGATCAGCAAGCGATATACTAAACAGGGCCTGACAGAAATGCAGGCCTTGTTTTTTGACTTGACTTAGAACGTAAAGTGAACATATTCTCTTGTGGAACACTTACTCTTCAGCCACCCAAACCCAGTGAGAGCGGCTAAGCATGGATAAACAACGAGAGACGAGTCATGGCAGGTTCAGTAAATAAAGTAATTCTGGTTGGCAATTTGGGTAAAGACCCAGAAGTGCGTCACACCCAAGACGGCAAGGCGATTGTAAGCCTTTCAATCGCCACGTCCGAATCTTGGCGCGACAAATCCTCTGGTGAGCGTAAAGAAAAAACGGAATGGCACCGCGTGGTGATCTTCAATGAAAACCTCGCCAAAGTGGCTGAACAATACTTGAAGAAGGGTGCCACTGTGTATCTTGAAGGCCAACTCCAAACCCGCAAATACACTGACAAAGACGGCGTAGAAAAATATTCAACCGAAGTGGTTCTGCAAAACTTCCGTGGCGAACTCACCATGTTGGGTGGTAGGCCAAATGCTGGTGACAGCGGCGGCGCATCTTATGGCGGTGGCGATGACTTTGGCGCATCCAGCCCGATGGATAAGCCTCGCAGCAGTGCGCCCAAGCAAAGTTTTAGCCGCGATTTGGATGATGAGGTGCCGTTTTAATGGCCAGTAATGGAGCTTTTTGAGCTTCGCAACATTGGCAAAGCCATGCTGCTGGATTTTAAAATTCTAGGCATCGCCACTGTGCCGCAACTTGCCCAGCAGAATGCCGACGAGCTTTACACAAGGCTCAGTATTTTGACCGGCGGGCGGCAAGATCTGTGTGTCCATGACACTTTTGCCGCCGCGATTCATCAAGCTAAAACTGGCGAGGCACTCAATTGGTGGGCCTTTACGCCTTTGCGCAAAGAGCGGCAAAGGTTGGGGACTTTCCCAACCTTTACGTTCTGAACGCAGTTGTATGTCTGCCGAAACTTGCGCTATCTTCGTGTGGCCAACGGAGGCCACCATGAAATCTGTCGTATTACCGCTGCTCTTCCTATCGCTTTTATCTATAACAACCAAAGCCGATACCTATCAGGATGACCGCACTTCACCTGAAACACTCATCCGTTCGCTTTACAGTGCGATCAACCAACATGAATATGCCCGCGCTTGGAGCTATTTTGGTGATGCCCCAGCCAAAGATTTTGAAACTTACAGCAAGGGCTTTGAGAGCACCGATCATGTTGACGTCTTGATCGGCGAAGTATCTGGCGATGGGGCCGCGGGCTCAACTTTCTTCAACGTGCCCGTTGCCCTTCGCGCCAAAGACGCCAAAGGTGCTGAAAGTTTTTTCGCAGGTTGTTATGTTTTGCGCCAAGTGAATGGCAGCATTCAAGAACCGCCGTTTAGGCCGCTGAGTATCCAAAGCGCCAAATTAAAGACCATCAAGAAAGATGATTTCTCGCGCTTTTCATTGCCAAAATGCGGCGATGCGCAACCAGATGCGGGAGACACTGCGGCAACGGTGGAAACCGCTAAAGCGAAATTTGTTTCCGAAACAAAAGGCGTTTGCGACAAAGTGCCAGACACTTTGGCCGGATTGAATGAACCTCAGGTCTATATTATAAAATACAGATCCAAAGATGCAGCGGCAGGTGAGCCTGATAACAAGGCAACGCTTTATGCCTTTTCCTGCGCCATGGCAGCCTACAATGAATCCAATGTGTTCTATTTGGATGGTGGTGCCATTGGGCTTGAGCGACTAAGTTTTGCAGCCCCAAAATATAACTATGCCTATTCGGATCAAGAAAATGCCAAACTCAAATCGATGACCTTCCAAGGGTTCACGGCCAGCAGTGTGTTAACCAATGCTGAATTCGACCCAGCCACAAATTCCATCAGCGAATTTGCCAAGTGGCGCGGGTTAGCAGATGCCGCATCAAGCGGCACGTGGGTTTTTGACGACGGCCAGTTTGTGTTAAAAGACTATGCCATAGACCCCACTTATGATGACGAACATAACCCCCTGACCGTTGTAAAAAACGGTCGAATAGTAGTGAAATAGCGAACCTAATTTACCCACTGGAATCTGAACCGCAAATGAAGCTCTCTAACTTATATTTCTGCGCCACACTTTTTGCCATCACGATGGCTGCAACCCATTCTGCTAAGGCTGACACGATGTCATCCGCAGAGTTACGCAAACTGGTGCCCGGCCGATATCATGTCAGCGTTGCAGACAACGTAAAAATTGTCGTGAGGCTTTCAGTTGGCGGAGCCATCTCAGGCACTACAGACAAGGGCGATCATGACACGGGTCGCTGGAGCATCGCAAATGACAAGATGTGCGTCATTTTTAAGCGTTGGCTAGACCACCAGCGGCACTGCCAAGATATAACCGCTGAAGGCAGCATTTTGCGTGGAAATGGCTTCACGATAAGGCGTTAAAATACAGTCCAAAACCTTGTGGTTTTGACGGCGATTTCATTGCTCTAAACCGCCGAACCGTCTAAACATTCTTGTGCCCTCAGCAGGCCCGATTCTGATGATCGGCCTCGCGCGTTTTGGGGTGCGCCAAAACGCAAGGGTATCCAGTTTCAGTGGCCAAAGAAGACAAAGACAAGCAGGCCCTTCCGCCCGCTAATCCGCATGAGATTTCTCCCATCACCATCGAAGAGGAGATGAAGAAAAGTTATCTGGACTATGCGATGAGCGTGATTGTTTCACGCGCTTTGCCAGACGTGCGCGATGGTTTGAAACCGGTTCATCGCCGCATTCTTTATGCAATGAATGAAGCTGGAAGAACTCCCGATAAAAAATATACTAAATCTGCCACTACCGTGGGAGACGTGATGGGCCGTTACCATCCACATGGTGACAGTGCCATTTATGACGCTTTGGTGCGCATGGCGCAGGATTTCTCTATGCGCCTACCGCTGATCGACGGGCAGGGCAACTTTGGCTCTATGGACGGCGACCCGCCCGCCGCCATGCGCTATACAGAAAGCCGGCTGAATAAACCCGCTATGCCACTGTTGGATGACATCGACAGCGACACAGTTGATTTCCAACCAAACTATGACGGCGAACGCCAAGAACCAACTGTGCTGCCGGCCAAGTTTCCAAATTTGCTGGTCAATGGCGCAGGCGGCATTGCCGTGGGCATGGCCACGAACATGGCCCCGCACAATCTAGGGGAAGTGATTGATGCCACTTTGGCGGTCATGGACAATCCAGCAATTGCACTTGAGGAGCTATTGCCCATCATCCCTGGCCCAGATTTCCCGACCGGGGGCATTATCTTAGGCCGTGCGGGAATTAAAAGTGCTTTCGGAACCGGTCGCGGCTCCATCACTTTGCGTTCCAAAGTTGAAGTGCAGGAAATCCGCAAAGACCGCAACGCCTTGGTGGTGACTGAAGTGCCCTATCAAGTGAACAAATCGACGATGGTTGAAAAGATCGCTGATTTAATTCGAGATAAAACCATTGAAGGCATTTCTGACATTCGTGACGAAAGCAGCCGCGAAGGTGTGCGGGTGGTGATTGAATTGCGCCGCGATGCTGAGGCTGACGTGGTGCTGAATCAACTCTGGCGTTTCTCACAGCTGCAAACAACCTTCAGTGTGAACAACATTGCACTTAATCGTGGGCGGCCAGAGCAACTTACACTGATTGACCTGCTCAAAGCATTTATCGCTTTCCGCGAAGAAGTGGTGACGCGCCGCACCAAGTTTTTGCTGCGCAAGGCCCGTGACCGCGCTCATGTATTGGTGGGTCTTGCCATTGCAGTTGCCAATATCGATGAAGTGATTAAATTGATCCGCGCCTCAAAAGACACGGGCGAAGCACGCACCGCGTTGATTGCCCGCGCTTGGCCAGCAAAAATGCTTGAGCCACTGATCATGCTCATTGCAGATCCGCGTCATGCCTTGCGCGCAGATGGCACGTATATTTTATCTGACGAGCAAGCCCGCGCCATTTTAGAGCTGCGTTTGGCCCGCCTCACCCAGCTTGGCCTTGATGAAATCTCGGAAGAGTTGGAAAAACTTGCAGCTGAAATAAAAGACTATCTTGCCATTCTGGCCAGCCGTGCGCGTGTTCAAAGCATCATCATAAATGAGTTGAACGACGTTAAAACAAACTTTGCTACGCCGCGTCGCACTGCCATTGAAGAAAACGATGGCGAGGTCGACGACGAAGACTTGATACAACGCGAAGACGTGGTGGTTACGGTATCTCACGCTGGTTATGTGAAGCGCGTGCCGCTATCGGCCTACCGTGCCCAGAAACGCGGTGGCAAGGGCCGCGCCGGTGCGCAAGTGCGAGACGAAGACTTCATCACGAAACTGTTTGTGGCCAACACTCACACGCCCATTCTGTTCTTCTCATCGAAGGGCACAGTTTATAAATTAAAAACGTGGCGTTTGCCGGTGGGCAATCCGCAGGCCCGTGGCAAAGCCATGATTAACCTGTTGCCATTGGAGCAAGGTGAACGCATCACAACGATTATGCCGATGCCAGAAGATGAAGCCAGTTGGGCCAAGCTTCAAATTATCTTCGCCACCAAATCAGGCGATGTGCGCCGTAACGAACTGGCAGATTTCGAAAGCATCAACCGCAATGGTAAAATTGCCATGAAGCTAGAGGGCGAAGATGCCCTTGTGGGCGTTGAAACCTGTTCCGATGCCGATGATATTTTGCTGACCACCGCAAAAGGCCAGTGCATCCGCTTTGCCGCCACAGACGTGCGTGTGTTCCAAAGCCGCGGTTCAACCGGCGTGCGCGGCATTCGCTTGGGCGAAGGTGACAAGATTATTTCGCTTTCAATTCTAAAACACATCGAAGCCACCCCCGACGAACGCTATGCTTTCATTAAAAGGTCGCGTGCTGCGGTTGGTGAAATCGAAGCTGCCAACGATGAAGAAGTGGGATCAGAAACCTTCACGCTTTCCGCAGAACGATTTACCGAGATGCAGGCGGCTGAACAAGTGATCCTAACCGTGTCAACCAATGGCTATGGCAAGCGCACCTCATCGTATGATTACCGTATCACTGGGCGCGGCGGCAAAGGCATTACGGCAATGGCCGTGAACGAACGCAATGGCCAACTTGTCGCCTCGTTCCCCGTGGTTGAGCAAGACGAACTTATGCTGGTGACAGATGGCGGGCAAGTGATCCGCTGCCCAGTTCACGATATTCGTTTGGCTGGCCGTTCAACCCAAGGCGTCATCGTCATTAACACCGCTGATGATGAACACGTGGTTTCAGTGGAATGCATCAGCGAAGGGCCAGACGAGCCGGGTGATGTTGTTGAGGTTCAATCGGAAGTGTAACTGTTGCAACGTTGCAACAGCTCACCGTAAAAGCAGAGTTGCCGACGGGTCAATCCCGTCTGTCGCGGATCCGCCCCAATTATGCCCTCTGGGCCAGTAAACTGGCCAAAGCGTTTTGATGTTTCTCGGAAACATCAAAATCGCCCTAGGTGACACAATTTTTACGCCCCAGCTGCATAATGGCGTTCGGGGAAGAGTAACGGGCGATGATGGAATGGGTAAAGTTTAGGTTTGAGGCGCAGTTGCGCTTTCTTGCACTTTTTCTCTTCCTCTTTGCAGCATTGCCAAGCCACGCCAACG